>JBEIUO010000097.1:0-7292 GCA_040374335.1 Phycisphaeraceae bacterium | reverse complement strand
ATGAATTCGGCAGCAATCTCACCCAGCAGGCCGCCGATGGAAAGCTCGATCCTGTGGTCGGTCGTCAGCACGAGATCGAGCGGGTGATTCAGATTCTTGGTCGCCGTACCAAGAACAACCCGGTGCTGATCGGCGAGCCCGGGGTCGGGAAGACGGCGATCGCGGAGGGTCTGGCCCTGCGGATCGTCAACGGAGACTGCCCCGAGAGCATGCGCGACCAGCGGGTGATGGCGCTCGACGTCGGTCAGTTGCTCGCGGGCGCGAAGTTCCGGGGCGAGTTCGAGGAACGGCTGAAGGCCGTGCTTCGCGAGGTGACCGCCGGACAGGGCAAGTTCATCCTTTTCATCGACGAGCTGCACACGATCATCGGCGCCGGCGCGGCCGAAGGCGCCGTGTCGGCGGGCAACCTGCTCAAGCCCGCGCTCGCTCGCGGCGAGCTCAAGTGCATCGGCGCGACCACGCTGGACGAGTACCGCAAGCACGTCGAGAAGGACCCCGCGTTCGAGCGCCGCTTCCAACCAATCTTCGTGGACCAGCCGAGCGTCGAGGAAACCGTCGCGATCCTCCGCGGCCTCAAGCCCCGGTATGAAGCGCACCACGGCGTCCGGATCCAGGACTCGGCGATCCTCGCGGCGGCATCGCTCTCGCACCGGTACATCGCGGACCGCTTCCTGCCGGACAAGGCCATCGACCTGATCGACGAGGCCGCGTCGCGGCTGCGGATCGAGAACGACTCGATGCCCGGCGAGCTCGACGAGCTGCGTCGCCGCATCATGCAGCTGGAGATCGAGCGCGAGGCCCTGAAGATCGAGCTCGCGGACAAAGAAACTGGTGGCGCCGAGGCTACGCGCAAGGAGCTCGACCGCATCGAGCGCGAACTCGCGGAACTACAGGAGCGGAATCACGCCCTGACCGCCCGCTGGAGTGATGAGAAGAAAGAACTCGATGCCGCGAAGGCGCTCAAGGAGCGGATCGCGAAGAAGAACGTCGAACTCGAGCAGGCCCAGCGTCGCGGCGACCTCGAGGCAGCGGCGCGGATCCGCTACGGCGAGATCCGAGACCTGGAGAACAGCCTGAAGTCGGCGGAAGCCGCTCTGGACGCCCGCCAATCCCGGGGCGACGCGCTCGTAAAGGAAGAAGTCGACGCGGAGGCGATCGCGCAGATCGTGGGCCGCTGGACGGGTATCCCCGTCGAGCGACTGGTTGAAGGCGAACGCGAGAAGCTCGCGCGGATGGAAGAACACCTCGCGAAGAGGGTTGTTGGTCAGGACCACGCACTCAAGGCGGTGAGTGACGCGGTGCGTCGCAGCCGCGCGGGGCTGCAGGACCCCTCGCGACCCATCGGGAGCTTTTTGTTCCTGGGACCAACGGGCGTGGGCAAGACGGAAACCTGCCGCGCTCTGGCGGAGTTCCTGTTCGACACGCAGGACGCGGTAGTGCGGATCGACATGAGCGAGTACGGCGAGAAGCACGCGGTGGCGAGGCTGATCGGCGCACCTCCCGGGTACGTGGGGTTTGAGGAGGGCGGCCAACTGACGGAGTCGGTGAGGCGTCGCCCTTACAGCGTGGTTCTGCTGGACGAAGTGGAGAAGGCGCACCCGGACGTCTTCAACGTGCTGCTCCAGGTGCTGGACGACGGGCGTCTGACGGACGGCCAGGGCCGCACCGTGGACTTCAAGAACACGATCATCGTGATGACGAGCAACATCGGGAGCCAGCAGATTCAGGAGCTGACGTCGCAGGGGGCGGAAGACTGGGAGATCGAGGCCGCGGTGCGATCGATCCTGCGTCGGGGCCCGGCGGCGATGGCGATGGAAGAGGTCGGCAAGACCGTGGGTGTGCCCGCGCAGCTCCGCAACGCGATGGCCGATGCGGCTGGCGCGTTCTTCAGGCCGGAGTTGCTGAACCGGATCGACGAAGTAGTCGTGTTCCGCACGCTCAAGAAGGAGATGCTGCACGGCATCGTGGATATCCAGCTCAAGGGCCTGGTGTCGCGTCTGCGTGCCCGCCAGATCGAACTGGAGCTCACGGACGCGGCGAAGAATCAACTCGCGACAGAGGGGTGGGACCCCGCCTTCGGGGCACGCCCGCTGAAGAGGACGATCCAGCAGCGGATCGAGAACACGCTGGCGATGAAGATCCTCGCGGGCGAGATCGGCCCGGGCCAGAGCGTGCGGGTGGACTTCGATGGCTCGCGGTTCGCTTTCAGCTCGCAGTAGATGCGACCGGCCGCGTGACTCCCACCTACCCTTCCTCCGTGAACCAACCGCTCGCCGATCTCTACGCTCGACTCGCCGCCACCGGCCTCCCGCGCCGGCTCTTCGAGCTCGCCTACGAAGAAGACCTCGGCCCGGCCAGCCAGGATCCTCGCGGCGGCCCGGTACGCGCCGCCGGCGACATCACCTCCTCCTGCTGCATCGATCCACGCACACGCGCAACCGCCAACCTCGTCGCCCGCTCCGGTGGGATCATGGCCGGACTCGCCTCCGCCCCCGAACTGATAGAACTCTTCGCCCCGGCTGTGCGCTGCACCGTCCACATCCCCGACGGTCGTCGCGCGTCGGCGGGGCAAGTCGCGGCGGTTCTCGATGGACCGCTCGACGAGATCCTCGGTCTGGAGCGCACACTCCTCAACCTCGTCGGCCGCCTCTCCGGCATCGCAACCCGCACCCGCGCGTTCGTTGATGTCCTACCGCCCGGATGCCGCGCGAAGGTCTACGACACCCGCAAAACGACCCCCGGGCTCCGCGTGCTCGAGAAATACGCGGTCCGGTGCGGTGGCGGCGAGTCCCATCGAATGGGCCTGCACGACGCCGTGCTCATCAAGGACAACCACATCGCCGGCGTCGGACTCGATCGCCTCGCCTCGGTGATCCGCGCGGCTTCGGCCGCCGCGCGGGGTTTCCACGCCCGCCCCGCCTTCATCGAGGTCGAGGTCGACACGCTCGACCAGTTCGAACAGCTGCTCACGCTCGAGCCCGGGATCATCGACATCGTGCTGCTCGACAACATGGGCCCGCCGATGCTCGCGCGTGCGGTCGCGATGCGCGACGCCAAGAACCCCGCGCTCGAACTCGAATCCTCCGGCGGCGTCACCCTCGAGACGCTCCCGGCGCTCGCGGCAACCGGCGTCGACCGCATCTCCATCGGTGGGCTCACGCACTCGGCCGTCGCCCTCGACGTCGCCCTCGACGTCACCGCGATCTCCACATGAACGAACGCGACGACTTCGACCACTGCATGCCGCAGGCACTCCGCGAGCCCGGGTGCTGCGTCGACCGCTTCACGCTCCTCGATGAGACTCGCTCCACACAGGACGCTGCACGCGAACTCTGCAACGGCCATCCCGGTCTGCTGGTCGTCGCCCTCCGCCAAACCCACGGTCGCGGCAGGCTCGGCCGCGCATGGGCCGACACGTCGCACCTGGGCCTCGCCGCGACGTTCGTGCTCCCGGGGACTCTCGTGCCGGACGTGCTTTCGATCGCCTGCGGCCTCGCCGCGGCACGCGTCTGCGACGTCCTCACCGACACGACTCACCGCGTGGGCGTGCGATGGCCCAACGACGTCGTCGTCGGTGCCCAGGGGGAGCGAGAGTGCAAGCTGGCGGGTGTGCTCGTGGAGCGAACGGGAGACCTCTACTTCGCCGGCATCGGGGTCAACGTGCTCCACACCCGCGAGGATTTCCCGCCGGAACTCCGCGACCGCGCGGCGTCGCTCTCGATGCTCGGAGCGCAGGCAACCCGCGCGTTCGCGTGCATGGCGCTCGCCACCGAACTCTCCTACACGCTCGCGCGGAGCCCGGAGGAGATCACCGCCCGCTGGCAGACTCTTGACATGCTCGTCGGCACCGAGCGCACCTTCGAGCACGACAACACCCGCCACACCGGCATCGTGAAGGCGATCGACCCCCGCGGCCACATTGTGGTGGAAGCCCAGACCGGCGCAGTGACGCTCCCCGCGCTCACAACGAGCATGGTGCACGAGGCGTAGATCGCGAAGCGCCCCTGAACCTTCAGGTCCCCAGTAGCACCATCGTTCCGTGCCTATTGCCTATTGCCTACCGCTTACTTGCCAATCGTCCTAGCGAAGAGCTTCTGCATCTCTTCCCAGCTCGACTTGTCCGCCACCGCGTCGTACTTGACACCCGGGATGCCCGCCGCGTCGGCCTGGGGGTTCGTGAACGCGTGAACCGCGCCCTCGTAGTGGAACACGGTCGCCTTCACGCCCGCAGCGCCGAGCGCGTGCACGGCCTCGTCCACCTTCGCCTTCGGCGCCATCGGGTCCGCGGCACCGTTGTACACGACGACCTCCGCCTTGATCTTCGCGTTGTCCGCGGGGTCCTTGGCCGTGAGGTTCGAGGTGTGGAAGCACGCGACCGCATCCAGCTCCGCGCCGCTCCTCGCGAGCTCGAGCGCCACCGAGCCACCGAAGCAGAACCCGATCGCCGCGACACGCGAGGCGTCCACGCGTCCACTGCGCACGAGCACGTCCAGTCCACCGGCCGCGCGCCGGCGCATCGAGCCAATATCCCCGTACACGCCACCGGCGAGCTTACCTGCTTCCTCCGGCTTGGTCGTCGTCACGCCATCACCGTACATGTCGAGCGCGAATGCCACGTATCCCATCGTCGCGAGCTGCACCGCGCGACCCTGCGAGTACTCGTTGTTCCCCCACCACTCGTGGCACACCAGCACGCCCGGTCCCTTGCCTTTGATCGCGGGGTTGTACGCCAGCATCCCGCGGTACTGCTTCCCATCCACCATGTAGGTCACGGTCTCGGTCCGCACGCTCACCTCCGCCGCCTCACCGCCCGACGAACTCCCCGCGCACCCGGTCAGGGTCGCGACGCCGCCCGCAACCACCATCAGCACACACGCCACGATCGCACTCGCACGCTTCATGTTCAGGTCTCCCGGTCGGCACGAGGATAGCTCAACCCCTCCGGCAAAAACGAAGAACCCCCGACAATCGGGGGTCCTCGATGAACACCAACTTTGCTGCGGGATCGCTCAGTTCTTGAGCCACACCGGGCATTCGGCCTTCGCGTCCGCCGGGATCACGTGCACCTTGCGACCCTTGAAGGTCACCGTGCCGTCGGCCACAGCGTACAGCGTGTTGTCCGAACCCTCGCGAACATTGAAGCCCGCCTTGAACGGCGTGCCGACCTGCCGCACGATGATCGCGCCCGGCTTGGCGATCTGCCCGCCGTAGAGCTTGATCCCGCGATACTGCGGATTGGAGTCACGACCGTTGTCGGTCGAGCCCTGTCCCTTTTTATGTGCCATGACTACCAGCTCCTTGCCCGCTCGAGGCGGGGCCTCTCGAACTGAGCCCTTCCGAAGAAGGACATACCAGTCGCAGACGTCTTCAGATGTTCCCGTGCCGAGCCTGTCCCGACCGGGCCCCAACAGTAGGCATCCCCGCGGATGCCCTTCAAGCACCCAAACACATTCCTATCCCCCAGCCGCTTACCGCATCACCCAACGCTTCTCCACCAGTTCCAGGGGCTCCGTGCTCCCCACCTGAAGCTCGCCGGGCGACGTGAACCGCATCATCAGCGACTTCCGCAGCAGCACCTTGGTCTGCTCGCCCGACTTGGCGTCCTTGAATGCCACCGGGGCCGTCTCGCCGCTGAACCCCGCCGCGTACACCGTGATCTCATCCACATCCAGATCCGACACCGGCCAGATCGCCAGCCCCTCGCGGGCGTTTTCTTCGCCCTGCAGAATCAGGCCGACAATCGAGTTCTGGTCCTGGAGGAACGGATTCTCGAGCTGCGACAGGATGTGCCGCGTCACCGCCGCCGGCACGTCCCGGCCTGAGCGAATCACATCGCCCTCTTCCGTCGCCAGCTCCATCGCGGGGGCCAGCAGCAGGTCGCCGCCGCTGGCGTTCGTCACCTTGTACGTCATGTAGAAGTACACGCGAGGCCCGGTCCCCTCAAGCTCCACCGTCGCCATGCGCAGCGAGCCCGGAGTCACCTCCAGCTGCCACCGCCGCGGCACCGGGTCCGGCTCGGGCGCCATGCCCATCATCGGCCCGGCCGCCAAAACTCCCAGCGCAACCGCCGCCGTGCCGATCATGCCCCGTGCCCAACCCGCGATGGTTCCGCTGTTCCGCATAGCGCTTCGTCCTTCTTCAGCCTTCGATCCCAGGGACCAAGTACAATTACCGGGCCCGTGGTGGTCGGTAGGAGACAAGTCTACAGATCCGGCGCACCACGTCAAACGCACCCGTACCGTACACCTGCTTGGCCCCCGGAGTTCCTTCCATCCCCAACTCACCCCCAGCCCGACGCCTCGGTACCGACCTTCGGCTGGCCGCGACCATGCGCCTGGTGAGCCAGGATACCCCCGACCTCGAAATCGCGGCCCGGCGATTGCTCGCCTCCGGCCCGGCCTTCGGCATCGACCTCTCCCTTCTTTGGGGCGTGCCCGACGTCGCCGGCGGGGTCCGTCAGGCCTGCCTGGCCGTTCTCGGGGCTGGCCGCACCTCCATGCTGTTCGTGAGCGAACCCGCCAGAGGCGGTGATCCGGGCGGTGCCGAGTTGGCCCTCGCCGAGCGGACCGCGTGCGTAAATGCCGCGTGCTCAGGGCTTTTCGAACAGTTCGGCACCCGCGTCCAGGTGGCGCAGGCCCTTCCGGACGTCCGGGAGGCGTGGGCCATTCAGGCGTACAAGGCCGCGGGCCTTCAGTCGGTTGGCGACCTCACGTACTTGCGGCGTGCCCCGGCGTCGCTGCACGAGCCCCTGCTGGCGCTGCCTCGCGAACTTGAACTCGTCAGGCACTCCAAGGTCCCCGACGCCGATGCACGCCTGCTCGAGGCCCTGCAAGCCAGCTACGAGGACACCCTCGACTGCCCCGAGCTCTGCGGACTGCGCGAGCCCATCGACATCCTCGACTCCCATCGCGCGACAGGGAAGTTCGACCCCAACTACTGGTGGCTCCTCCTTCATGAGGGCCAACCCGCGGGGTGTGTCCTCCTCAACCAGTGCCCCGAGCAACGCACCGTCGAGCTGGTCTACATCGGACTGGCCACATCCGTTCGTGGCAAGGGCCTCTCGCGCCCGCTCCTGGCCCACGCCATCCGCGAGGCCGCCCGCGTACATCCAGACTGGGCCGTGACTTGCGCAGTCGACGAACGCAACACACCCGCCAAGAAACTCTACGAGCGACTCGGGTTCCACGGCTTCGCGCACCGCACCGCGCTCGTCTCCCGCCTCGATGGCGCGCTGTCAAGCACCTCCTCACAACTCGGTTTGTAAGTGCAACGCTCCCCAACGCTTGATGAGT
>JBEIUO010000025.1:0-11284 GCA_040374335.1 Phycisphaeraceae bacterium | reverse complement strand
CGGGGCGAAGACGGTGAACGCGTCCTTGCCGGAGAGGGCGTCGACGAGGCCGGCCTTCTCGAGGAGAGTCGCGAGCGTCTTGAAGCGACCGTCGGCGACAGCCGTCTGGACGATGTTCTTGTCACTGGGGAGGATGACCTTGTCGATGACGTGGATCACGCCGTTCGCCGCGCCGATATCGGCCTTGACAACCTTCGCGCCGTCCGCCGTCACAGCGCCCTTCTCGACCTTCACGTCGACGCGCTGGCCGTTGGCCGTCGCGACTCCGCCGGACTTGATATCCGCGGCCATCACGCGACCGGGCACAACGTGGTAGGTGAGGATGGCCGCGAGTTTCGCCTTGTTCTCAGGCTTGAGCAGCATCTCCAGCGTACCGGCCGGGAGCTTCGCGAACGCCTCGTCGCTCGGGGCGAAGACCGTGAACGGTCCGTCGCCCGCAAGAGTCGCCGTCAGGTCGGCGGCCTTGATCGCCGCGACCAGCGTCTTGAAAGAGCCCGCGCCCTCCGCAACATCGAGGATCGTCCCCGTTCCGGCCTTCGCGGTCGACTTCTCCTGGGCCATGACCACGCCCGGAACCCCGCCAACCAGAGACAACGCCACAACCATTCCGAGAGAGATTCGGTTCATTCCACGCAGCTCCTATTCGTCGTTTCGGCCCCCGCGTCACGCTCGCGGCCAGCCAGTTCGCGGCAACCGCCGCACCCTCATTTCGCCGGGCCTGCCCCCTCAGATTCACTGCTCGCCGCGGAAATCAGCGGCAACCCAATGCGGATGCGCCTGTCTATTATCAATCCCCCGCACGGGGAACAGGGAGATCCCTGCTTGAAGACGATCATCGAGCCCTTCCGCGTCAAGTCCGTCGAACCCTTCCGCATGACTACCCGCACGGAGCGGGAGGCGATCCTTCGAAAGGCCCAGTTCAATCCGTTCCTGATCCACGGCAAGGACGTCATGATCGACCTCCTCACCGACTCTGGCACCAGCGCGATGAGCGCCGAGCAATGGGCGGGGATCATGCGTGGCGACGAGTGCTACGCGGGCTCGGAGTCCTACTTCCGTCTCCAGCGCGTCGTCGCGGAACTCACGGGCTTCGACCACGTGCTCCCGACTCACCAGGGCCGTGCTTCCGAGCGCATCCTGTTCGAGCTCATCGGCGGTAAGGGGAAGGTCGTCCCAAACAACTCGCACTTTGACACCACGCGCGCCAACGTCGAGCATAGCGGCGCAACGGCCGTGGACCTCCCGATCAAGGAGGCCTCCTGCCCGAGCGAGCGGCACCCGTTCAAAGGCAATATGGACATCGCGGCCTTGGAAGCGACCATCGCGCGGGTCGGCGTCCAGAACATCCCCGCCGTGATGGTCACCATCACGAACAACACGTGCGGCGGTCAGCCCGTGAGCCTCGAGAATCTTCGCGAGGTTCGGCGTGTCTGCGATACCCACGGTCTTCCGCTGATCCTCGATGCCTGCCGCTTCGCCGAGAACGCGTGGTTCATCCGTACCCGCGAGGCCGGGTACAAGCATGTCCCGGTTCGCTCCATCGTCCGCGAGATGTTTGACCTCGCCGACGGCGCCACGATCTCTTCGAAGAAGGACGGGCTCGTCAACATCGGCGGCCTGCTCCTGCTGCGATCCCCTGAACTGTTCCGCAAGGCCAGCAACTTGCTCATCCTGACCGAGGGGTACGTCACCTACGGCGGACTCGCGGGTCGTGACCTCGAAGCCATGGCCCAAGGCTTCACGGAGATTGTCGAGGAGGACTACCTCTCCTACCGCATCCGCAGCGTCGAGTACCTGGGCGAGAAACTCCTCAAAGCAGGCGTCCAGATTATCGATCCCCCGGGCGGTCACGCGATCTATATCGACGCCGCGCACCTCGCGCCCCACATCCCGCGTGACCAGTTCCCGGGCCAGTCTGTCGTGTGCGGCCTGTACCGCATCGGCGGCATTCGATCGTGTGAGATCGGCAGCGTCATGGCCGGCCCCGGGCGTCCGCCCGCGATGGAACTCGTGCGACTGGCGATCCCGCGGCGTGTCTACACCCAGAGCCACATGGACTATGTCGCCGAAGCCTGCGAGGAGCTCTTTGACCGCCGCTCAGAGCTCCGCGGGATGCGCATCACCGAAGCGCCCGACGTCCTCCGCCACTTCACCGCCAAGTTTGAAGAGATCGACTAACTCCTCCCTCCGAGATCCAACATGGCACGACTCCACGAGTATCAGGGCAAGGCACTCCTCGCCGCGCACGGCATCCGGGTGCCGCGAGGCCGAGCCGTCACGAACCCCGCCGATGCCGCGGCAGCCGCCGCTGAACTCGGCGAGTGCGTCCTGAAGATCCAGGCCTGGACGACGGGTCGAGCGGCGATGGGCGGCGTCGCGTTCTCGAAGACCCCGCAGGACGCGTCGACACAAGCCGCGCGGCTGCTTTCCATGACCGTCGGGCAGTTCCCCGTCACCAGCGTGCTTGTTGAAGAGAAGCTCGCGATTACCTCCGAGTACTTTGTTTCACTCTCGATCGACGACTCGGCCCGTGCACCGGTGGTCCTGATCGCTGCGAGCGGCGGCACCGGGATCGAGGAGCGTGCTGCTCAGGTGAAACGCATCCCTTGCTCGGTCGCCCATGGGCCCGACCCCGATGCACTCGCGGCCGCTGTGGCGGCACTCCCCGCGACGCCGAAGCAACGCACGCAACTCGCCGCGGCGATCAAGACGATCTTCACCCTCGCCAAGACCACGGACGCGAGATCGATCGAGATCAACCCGCTGGTTTTCACCGCCACGGGCGACCTGCTGGCCGCGGACTGCCGGATGACGATCGACGACTACGCGGTCTTCCGCCACCCCGAGCTCGGGATCAGCTTCCCCCGCGAGCTCGATCATCCCCCGACGCCGCTCGAGCAACTCGCTTTCGACATCGAGCAGCAGGACCACCGCGGCACGTTCTTCTTCGCGCAGATGAACACCGCGGCCACACCTGGCTCCAAGGGCCTCATCGGCTTTCACGGAGCGGGCGGCGGCGGATCCATGATGTCGATGGACGCGATCACGAACGAGGGCTTCACGATCGCGAACTTCTGCGACACGAGCGGCAATCCGAGCCCCGCGAAGGTCTACCGCGCCGCCCGCGTCATCCTGTCCCAACCCAACCTCGTCGGGTATTTCGGCTCGGGCTCGGGCGTTGCCAATCAGGAGCAGTACTGGAGCGCGTACGGCCTCGCGAAGGCCTTCTGGGAGATTGACATGCCCTTGCCGACGGTCATCCGCCTCGGCGGAAACACAGAGGACCGCGCGGTGGAGATCCTCCAGCAGGCGTGCAAGTCTCTCCCGGGAATCGTTGAGGGGTACACGAAGACCGACCCACCCGCCAAGATCGCCCGCCGTTTTGCTGAGCATGTTGCGGACGCCAAGGGCCTGACGTGGTCCCCGCGGAAGCCACGTGTGCCAGCGTTCGTCAACGCCCCGACCTCGCACCGTTTCGCGGTCAAGAACGGCGACGTGTGGATCGACGCCGCGGCATGGACACTCCACGCTCCCGCGTTCATCTCGCGGTCGTCGGGACTTCTGCGGGACGATGGCGGGAAGCCCTCGCTCACCGTGAAGCCCGAAGAACTGATGAACAAGGACAGCGAGATGATCGCGTGCGAAGTCGAGTGCCGGCGCGACGGCATCGACGGTTTCTTCGTTCACCTACCCATCGCAGGCCTGGAGACCATCTGACATGGCTATCCTCATCGACAAGACCACGCGCGTGATTGTTCAGGGAATCACTGGCCGCGAGGGCCAGGCCCGCACACGGCTGATGCTCGACTACGGCACGAACGTCGTCGGCGGCGTGAGTCCCGGTAAGGGCGGCGCGGAAGTCCTCGGCGTTCCCGTGTTCAACTCGTGCGCCGACGCGGCCGCTGCGCTCGGCACCATCGACATCAGCGTCCTCTTCGTTCCCGCCGCAGGGCTAAAGGACGCCGCGCTCGACGCGATAAGCGCGGGCGTGAAGCTCGTCGTGCTCGTCGCCGACCGTGTGCCCGTGTGGGACGCGATGGAGATCGCTGCCGCGGCGAAAGCCAAGGGCGCTCGGTTCGTCGGTCCGAACACGCTCGGCATCGCAAGCCCGGGCCAGGCCGTGGTGGGCATGATCGGCGGGCGCGCGGAGTCCGCACGCGAGTGGTTCAAACCCCCGCTTCCCGGAGGCACCGGCGTCGGGATCATTTCACGCTCCGGCGGGATGTCCTCAAGCACCGCGTACTACTGCGGGCAGGCGGGTGTTCGCATCAGCACCATCGTGCACATCGGCGGCGACGCGGTGCTGGGGTTGCGGATCCCCGAAGTTTCCGCGATGTTCGAGAGCGACCCCGCGACCGACGCCATCGTGGTGTTCGGAGAGATCGGCGGATCGCAGGAAGAGGAACTCGCCGAGATGATCGCGGCGAAGAAGATCACCAAACCGATCATCGCGTACATCGGCGGGAAGGCGGCCCGCGCGGGCACGCGCTTTAGCCACGCCGGGGCGATCATCGAGGGGAACAAGGGAACGCACTCGGGGAAAGTCGCCGCGCTGCGTGGCGCGGGCGCGACGGTGGTGGACGCGTTCGGCGAACTACCGGATGCTGTGGTCGGCGTGCTGCGCGCGCACAACTCGCGGTCGCTGATGACCGATGCCGAGCGCAAGGCGGTGTGGACCTCGGCGGTCACCCGCATCCGTCCGAATGAAGTCGCCGTGCGGGGCAGGGACATCGCATCGCTCATGGGCAGCGTCTCGTTCGGATCGGCGGTGTACCTCATCCTCACCGGCGCACTCCCGACCGAACCCGTCGGTCGCCTGATGGACGCGATCCTGGTCTCGAGCATCGACCACGGCGCGACGCCGCCCTCGTGCCTCTCGGCGCGCACCGTCGCGAGCACCGGCGCGAGCCTGTCGCAGTCGGTGGCCGCCGGCATCATGTCGATCAACAAGCACCACGGCGGCGCGATCGAGGACGCGGGGCGCTACATGCGGCACCTGCTCGACACCGCGGCGACATCCCGTCGCTCCATCGACGACATCGCGACGGAAGAAGTCACCCGCATCAAGTCCTCGGGCGATCGCATCAGCGGGTTCGGGCACCGGATCCACACGAAAGACCCACGCACCGCGAAGTTGTTTGAGCTCGCCGCCGCGGCGGGGCTGGACGATGGGCCCCAAACCCACATCGGCGCCGCGCGGGCGATCGAACGGGCGTTCGCGGCGATCGGCAAGCCGCTTCCGATCAATGTCGACGGTGCGCTCGGCGCAATTCTGTCCGATTTGGGCTTGGACCCGAAGGTCTTCAACGGGATCTTCATGATCGCCCGCACGCCGGGGCTCGTCGCGCACGTGGTCGAGGAGCAGACGCGCGAGAAGCCGATGCGTCGGATCGATCCGGTGAATCACGCGTACGACGGGCCGAGCCCGAACTGACGGGATTGCATGAGCACGTCGTTTCGCATCCTCGTCGCGACCATCCTCGCCATCGGCATGCTCGCGCTGCCGCCGCTGGTGCCCGCTTGGACCCCCAAGGCCACGTTCGTGATCATCGCACTGGAGCTGCTCTGCCTGCAAGCGATGCTCGCGGTCGTCCTCACGGGTCCCGCCCGCGTGTTGTTCATGCGAACCACGGCGGGCTCGGTGTTCCTCGCGTTTCTTGCGTACCTCGTGTCGGAACTCGTCGCCTCCGGAGGCAAGATCACGATGGCGCGCCGCTCCCAGGCTTCGGTGCTCAGCGCTCTTGCTGGTCTGATCGTCATTGGGTGGCCGTGCCTGAAGTTCGCGGTGAGAGGGCCGGAGCGTGAGAGCGACGTTTCCGAGCAGGAATCTGATCCCGTAGCCGCCGACCTTCGCGATGACCAAGAACCTTCGGGCCGTTAGGTGGTACGCTCTGCGCATGATCCTTCGCTGCCTCACCATCATCCTCGCCGCCCTTCTCCCCGCCTGCGCCGTCCCTTCTCGCCCTCCCAACATCGTCCTCTTCTTCGCCGACGATCTCGGCTACGGCGACCTCTCGTGCTACGGCTCCCCCACCAACACCACGCCGCACATCGACTCCCTCGCCCGCGATGGACTCCGATTCACGCATTTCTACGCCGCGCAGCCCGTGTGCTCCGCCTCCCGCGCCGCGCTGCTCACCGGCTGCTACCCAAACCGAGTCGGCATCGCAGGTGCTCTCGGCCCTCTCGCCAAGATCGGGCTCAACCCCGACGAGACCACGCTCGCGGATGTGCTCAAAGCGCAGGGCTACGCCACCGCCATCTTCGGCAAGTGGCACCTTGGCGACGCGCCGAATCTCCTCCCGAACGCCCACGGCTTCGATGAGTACTTCGGATTCCCCTACAGCAACGACATGTGGCCCCGCCATCCGCAGAACCCGCGCGCCTACCAGAATCTCCAACTGCTCCACCAGAAGAATGGCATTCTCACCGTCGTCGACGACGACATCTTGCCGGACGATCAGAAGCCCGTCACCCGCGAGATCACCCGCCGCTCCGTCGAGTTCATCACCAGCAACGCCAACGCTCCCTTCTTCCTGTACGTCCCCTACCCCATGCCCCACGTCCCGCTTTACGTCAGCCCCGAGTTCGACAACAGAACCGGCCGCGGCATGTACGCCGACGTTCTCGCCGAGATCGACTGGTCCGTCGGCCAAGTCCTCGCCGCGCTCGATCGCCACGGCCTCGCCGAGAACACGATCGTCATCTTCGCGTCCGACAACGGCCCGTGGCTCTCCTACGGCAACCACGCGGGCTCCACAGGCGGCCTCCGCGAAGGCAAGGGCACAACCTGGGAGGGCGGCGTCCGCGTCCCATGCCTCATCCGCGCTCCCGGTCGCGTCGCCCGCGGCAGCACCTTCAACCGGCCGTGCATGACGATCGACATCCTCCCCACCATCGCCGCGATGGCAAACGCCGCGCCCCCGACAAACACCATCGACGGCGTCGACCTTTCTCCGTGGCTGACCCGCACTTCAGCGTCGCACGCGCAGGCTCCCGCCTCCGACCCGCACGAGGCACTCTACTTTTACTACAACGCCAACGAACTCCAGGCGGTCCGCAGCGGCGACTGGAAGCTCTACCTCCCCCACAGTTACGCCGCGCTTGAAACGGGCAAGGGGGGTGTCGATGGCGTCCCCTCCAAGTACACGGCAAAGCCGTGCGCGCAGGAGCTCTACAACATCGCGAGCGACCCAAGCGAGTCCACCGATGTGGCGGCTCAGCACCCGGAGATCGTCGCCCGACTCCTCCAGTTCGCCGAGCGTGCCCGCGCCGACCTCGGCGACAAACTGACGACGCGCCAGGGGACCGGTACAAGGCCCGCGGGCGAGGCACGGTGGCCGCAGCCTTAGGACCGTCAGCAGCCAGCGTCCCAGTGAGCAAAGAACTCGATGATGTCGTCCCCGTCGACGGCTCCATCCTGATTGAAGTCGCCGTCTTCAAGCCCCTGGTCCCAGGCTTCGAAAAGGCTGATGACATCGTCGCCATCAACGGAACCATCCCCGTTGATGTTGGCGGGACAGGGCCTGAGCAAGAGCGACGCGTATCGGGCCGGCTGGGGCTCGCGCCCATCGCACACGATGTACCGATGTTCGACCGGGAACTTCACGCTGCCTGTATTCGCAAGCCCATAAGAACCGATCCCTCCAACAACCTCTTGCTCGAGGTCGACGAGTCCACCTTCGACGGTCCACATGAAAGCCCGGTCGCTCAACCCCTGCTCGTCGTAATGGCGGTATGCTCCGTAGACCACGCCAGTCGGTGAGATGTGATTGATCTCCGTCGAACGCGCACCATCGCTCGCTCGAACCTCGAACACCAGCTCGTGCTGCACACCGGTTGCTGGATCGAAGTACCAACCCGTCGAACCAACCGATTCACCGTCGGGACCGAAGGCGAGTGAGAATCCTGCGCACCGTCCATCCTCTCCTCGAACCGTCATCGTGGACCACTGGCCGCCATTGAACGGATGCGTGTGCAGCGCGTCGCGCAGACCCAACCTCACGGTTCCAATCGTCGGCGAGAACACCCACAGGGAATCACGCGAAGATCCGGGAGTGATGCGCGTCGTGGTGCCGTACGCGTAGCCATTCGGGGTCACGTAGCTCACGTTTGTGTTGCGAACGTTGTTGGCCTGCGTGTGCTCCGCGTCGGTGAGCCCCATCGAGAACAGGCCGTCCGTGGGCGAATAGAACCAGACGCTTCCTGTCTCCGGGGACGGAGTCGTGTAGCTCGCCGAACGGCCGACCACGTACCCGCCCGAGCTCAAGTGCACGATCGTCGAGGACACCTGGCCGGTGCCACTGACGTACGCGCCCGTAAACCGCCCAAGCCTGGTGATCGTCCCCCCGCGCGGCACGAGCCACGCCGCCAACCCAATCTGCGTCGTGCCAGAAGCGTTGTACACCGCGGAGATCCCCGTGATGTCCCCCGCAGTGTTGATGTGCGTCGGGAAGTTCGCCGTTACCGCGTTGTTGCTCTGCCAGCCTGGCCCCGTGAACCCCATCAATGTCGTCGTCGCGGTCACCGGGTTGTACATCCACGCCCTCGAGTTCCCGCTCGGAATCTGCGTCGAATATCCCGCCACGACGCCCTCGTCCGAAATCCCGACCAGCGTATCAAGCCGGGAGGCAGTGCCCCCGTACACGTTCCCCGCCGGCCCGATGATCCGCATTCCGGTACCGGGGATGTAGATCCAGGCATCCACCCCCGTGTTCGTCGTCGATGACCCAAGATAGGTATGCGACGACCCGCACAACATCCCCGCCGAGTTCATGAACCTGGGATCAGACCTTTGAGTCAGTCGGAGTGGATGCGTGTGCAGTTGATCAAAGTAGCCCACCCGCGTCGTAACACCCAACGGATCCGAATGCCAGGCCGACTGCCCCACCTCCGTCGACCCGTTGAACTTCCGACTCGTCCCGTAGGCGGAGCCATTCACGCCCATCGCGATCAGCCGCGAATCCTGATACCCATCCGGCCGGACGTGCGCCGCGTCAAACAGCCCGACGCGCACCTGGACACCATCCGGCCGCACAACCCAGGAGTCAACCCCGACGAGTGACGTTGTGATGTAGCGATTCGAGCCCCCTCCCACGTGCCCAGTCGCGGCCATCGCGGTTGGAAAGCTGCCAGCCCACCCGTCCGCGGCGAGATACTGCCCTCCCCAATACCCAACCCGCCGTACCCCCCACGCCGGCGTGTACACCCACGCCGAAAGCCCTCTTTCCTCCGTACCGCTGTATCGCGTCGCGGTTCCGCACACCGTGCCCACCGCCCGCGCCGCCACCGTCGCCGACCGGTGCGCGCCGATCGAGTCCGTGTGTTCCGCGTCAAAGAACCCGAGTCGCTCCACCCCCCACGGTCCTGGCGACCACTGTCCGTACGCGCCGCATGCCGACAACCCGACCACAGCCGCAATGCTCATCTTCATACGACGACTCCTCAAGGCTCTGCCACCGCCCCGCCATCTCAGACTACCACGCCGACCCGCTTCCCGCTAGCAACCTCCCGCGCACTCGCACCCCCAACCCCGCCACGCTCGTGACATTCACAACTACCAAACGTGAATAGCTCTACAACCCTTTGAGAATCCCCTACCGCTACTCACTACTCCCTAACATCCTCTCGGCTCGCCCAATCGCCTCTTTGCGAGGTAGTCCTTTGAAGCACATCCCACCACATCAGATCTGGGTCGGCAACGCTGGATCATGCTCCGACCCCCGACGCCTCCACGCCGTGGGCATCACCGCGGTCGTCGAGCTCGCGGTCGAGGAGCCCCCGGCAAAACTCGCCCGCGAGATGATCCACCTCCGTTTCCCGCTCGTTGACGGCGGTGGCAACCCCGCGTGGATCCTCCTCGCTGCTATCGAAGCCGTCGCCAGGCCGCTCGCGGACGATCAGCCAACCCTGGTCTTCTGCTCCATGGGCATGAGCCGCTCTCCCACCATCGCTGCCGCGGCAATCTCCCGGGCAACCGGGCAGTCCCTCCCCGCCGCGCTCCTCCAAGTCACCGCAGCCACCCCCACCGACATCTCCCCTGCCCTTTGGGCGCAAGTCCACAACCTCCTTGCGTCCTGACCCTTCACGCACTATTGCTCTTCAGTCCTCGCGTTGACTCACATCCTTAGAATCGGGTCACCCAAAACGTCATCGGTCACACCGCCACCCGCTCGCCCGATCGAACGGACAGCGAGGACGCAGCCCTCCGCAACAGAGGCGCCACCGTCCGGAGCGAAGCACTCAGCACCGACCGCGGCGACGACGCGCGACGAGCAAGCCCGCGGCAACCATCGAGGCAACAGGTGCTGGCGCGGGAACCACGTACACCCAGCCGGCCGGTCCCGAGCCCTGGGCATTTGTGAAGCGGCCGGTTCCGACAAGCACGCTTCCGTCGTCGCTAATGCCCGTAATGCGCATGTCCCCGATGTTCCAGCCGACAAGACTGATCCCCCGGCTTTGGAGATAGCTCGCGAAGTCTCTGGGCCCTTGCTGGGGCAGCCAGATGGTCGGACGAGGTACCCCAGAACCGGTCACGGTGTAGCCGGCCATGGTCAGCCCATCGCCGCTGATGCAACTGATGCCAGACGAGATGGTTCCAGGAAGACTGGCCGGGACCTGCATGCCCCCCGCAGCGGTCCACACGAACCCACGGAAGCCTTGCGAAGAATCGCTTTGTCCTACAACGGTCAACCCGTCATCGCTGATGCCCATGGCGTACGCGTTGCGCCCGCCGGGGAGCACGCCAAGGTTCTGCATGCCACCCGAGGCCGACCACAGGAAGGGTCGCTGGGCGTTGATGAGGCCGGAGTTTCCGAGGACGACCGAGCCGGAAGCGTCTGTATCGATGGGAATCGAGAAGGAACCGCCGGGAAGTGTTCCCAGGTCCTGGAACCCGCCGCCGAGAGTCCATCGGTAGGCCCTGCTACCGTCGCCCCCGCCGCTTCCGTTTCCGACGCCAATGACTACATCGCCCGGGTCGTTGCACGTGACCGCTTCGGACGATACGCCAAAGGGCGCGGTGAAAATCCCGAGCGATCGCATTCCCGTTGAGGGAGTCCAACGGAACGAGCCATTCCCGACTGAGTCGGCGGACCCGCCGACAACCACATTGCCCGTTCGATCGACGCCCCCCGCGCGTGAGGTGAAACCCGGCAAGGGCGGCGCAATCGTGCCAAGCAGTTCCATGCCTCCGGAAGCAGACCAGCGGAAAGCCCGGTCACTCACGCCCAGTGGGCTGTGCCGGCCCACCACATACTGGCCGTTGCCACTGACCGCAGCGGGG
>JBEIUO010000351.1:0-3929 GCA_040374335.1 Phycisphaeraceae bacterium | reverse complement strand
CCCGCTCCACCTGCTCCAGCTTCTCCGGGTCGGTCTTGTCGTCGTCGCTCACAGGGGCTCGTAGAAGGCGTGCTCGTGGAAGTAGGCCGGGGTCGCGGCCCCGCCGCATCGGTTCGTGCCCAGGTGCGGGCAACGGTAGCCATGACCGACGAGCGTGCTGCACTTGATCGGGTGCATGTCCGACGTCTGCTCCCACTTCTTGTCCGCAGCCGCTGGCTTGTACCTCGGATCGATGGCGCTGACCTCGTGGAACACCGCGAACCCCTCGTCGCCAAACCTGTGAAGCTGGGTCGCCAGCGCCACCCAGAGCGGGTAGGTGAACGCGCCCGGCTGCCTGACGTGCCGCATGAACGCGCAGTGGTTCAGCGTGAAGTCGAGCATCCCTCGGGCATCTACCGTGGGCAGCGGAGCCCCCTCCCCGTACATGCGCGGCGGAGGGGCGGGCCTGGGCGCGCTCAGGTCCGGCTTGCCGGGCGACTCGGCCAGCTGCTCGGCAAGCTCCGCAGTGCCCCATGCGCGGCCCTCCAGGGCGTTCGCGATGTGCTCCCAGTGCTTGCCATCCGGGTCGAACTCTCCCATCGCCGCCAGCTTCGGGTCGATCGGCAGCGTGCCGCCGTTCGCCTTGGCGAGGCGGCCGTTCAGCGGGCTGCCGATCAGGTTCCCAGGCCGCCGGTTCCCCGTGCGCGTGAACCCTGACAGCAGCGTGTCCTGTGGAGGAATGAGGCGGTCGAACGACGTGGGGAAGTCCCGCAGGTCGTCCTCGACCACCTCGGCCTCTTCGAGCCACGCCTGCATCCACCGCCGAGCCATCCACGCGGGCACCGGCTCGTTGAAGAGCACGCGGACGTGTGCCCCCTTGGCCGATCTCGACAGGTTCACGAGCAGGTTGGCTCCTATGTCGAGCAGGAACCTGACCGCGCGCTTCACGTCGTGGTGCCAGTTCGTCCCCGGCCGCTTCCCGTCGAAGTCGGCGGCGATCCACCAGATTTTCGGCAGGTCGTCATCGACGGGGATCAGGGGGTAGCTGCCGATCTCGATCAGACCGGACAGGTGCATGAGGACGTTCTCGTCCGTCAGCGGCGAGTAGACCGGGCTCCACGGGGCACCCATGCCTCCCGAATCGCTTCGGAGCGCGAAGACGTCTTCAGGGCCTCGTGTTGCCTCGCGGAGCAGGCGGATTTTGTCGGTTACGGTAAGCTGCATACCGATCCTCTCGCGCGCGGCTTAGGCGCGTCTGTTGTCGCAGCACTTCGCTGGTGGTGCTTGGTCCGATCTGGTCTCGGATCTTCCAGAGGAGCCTCCCCGCAGCTTCGGCGTCGGCCTCGGCGCGGTGAGCGTTTTCGATCGTCACGCCCAGCCGCGCGCATGCGTCTGTGAGCTTGTTCGAGACCTTGACGTTCGAGTCGCGGCTCGCATGGCGAAGCCACGTCAGCGGGTCGAGCCACGCGGGCCACTGGCTGTCGAAGGCCGAGCGCGGCAGACCGTCGCTCATGTTCAGCCGAGCCATCTCCATCGCGATGAAGCCTCTGTCGAAGCCCTCGTTGTAGGCGACCGGGATGGCCCCCTCGGTGATCTGCACGAGGTTGACCAGCACGTCCACGAACCTCGGAGCGCCAGCCACGTCGGCGTCGGTGATGCCGTGGATGCGCGTGGCGTCGGCGGGGATCGGCCTGCCTGGGTTCAGCAGCGACGAGAACGAGTGGATGATCTCGCCTCCCTGCATCCTCACGACGGCGACCTCGATCACCCTGTTGTCGCCGGGGCTCAGGCCGGTGGTCTCGACGTCGATGACGGCCCAGTGAAGGTCCGTCCAGAGAGCGAAATGGTCGATCATCGGTTCCCGCCGTTGTTCTGCGCCCTGTGGGCGAGGATGAGTCTCTTGGCCGCGTTCTTGGTGAGGTTCTTGTCGTACTGAATCTTGTTCGCCCGCAGGTACCACATCTGCTTGTCGGTCGCGGGCTCACGCATCTTCACGTCGTGCTCGACGTTCATCACGGTGATCAGGTCCGCAGCTTCGCCCGCTGTCACCGGCAGGCTCTTTTCCTTCACCCCGAGCTTGCGGAGCATGTCGGACTGCTTCGGCGTCATGGGTCGAGCGCGCCACGAGGCGTCGTTCAGCAGCATCTTCTCCGCGACGTGAATGTCCTCTTCGAGCCCATCTTCGTAGAGGAAGGCGAAGGCCGGAGGTCCGGCGTCGTTGTCCTCTCCGGGGCGCTTGGCGCGCGGCGCTGTGAGGCGCTCCACTTCGCCTTCGACCAAGCCGTAGGCCATCTCGAAGTCGAGCGGCGTGCGAACCACCTCGACCGGCGCGGAGTCCCGGCGGCCCTCTCGCAAGTCGTGGAAGCGGACGGTCGCGCGCGTCTTATCCGCGTCGTGCCACGCCACGAGGAAGTAGCCGACGCGCGGAATCTGAAGCGTCCATCCGTAGGTTGTCTCGCGCCATGCGTACCGGCTTCGCTTGGCCCGCATGCGGAAGTCGAACTCCCGAGCGCGCATCTGATCGACGTGCGCCTGAGTCTCCTCGTCCTCTTCCTGCGGCGCTGCCAGACCATCGCCGGGCAGGTTTTCGTTCTCGATGGGCCGGAGCCCAGCGAGTGAGGCCAGCTGGACCGGGCTGTGCCGGTCGCTGTTGCCGACCAGATCGATCACGAGGCACTCGGTCTTCCCTGGGTACAGGCGGAGCCCCCGGCCGAGCATCTGTGAGTAGAGAGACTGCGAGGCGGTTGGGCGGGCGAAGATCACGCCTTCGGCGGAAGGCTCGTCCCACCCCTCCGTGAGCACCTCGACGGAGCAGAGCAGCTTCAGGTGGCCGCTTCGGAAGCGCTCGTACACTACGTTCCGATCTTTCTGCTTCATCCCCCCGTCGATCGCCGCCGCCGGGTATCCCGCGTCGGTGAACTCCTGGGCGAGGTCGCGCGCATGCTGCACGTTGCAGCAGAACACGATCATCTTCCGGTCATGCCCGTGCTCCTGCCACGCGCGAACAGTGGCCCGTCGGACGCTCGGCTGGTTGATCACTTGGGCCAGCTGCGACTCCACGAAGTCGCCGTTCTTGCTGTCCACGCTGTCGAGGCTGATGTCGAGGTTCACCCGGACTCCGCGCGGCGGCACGAGGTAGCCGTCCCGCACGAGGTCGAACAGGTTCTTCTCGTAGGCGACGCAGTCGAACACTTCGTCCAGGCCCGTGCCGTCTGCGCGCCCAGGCGTGGCCGTGAGGCCGAGCAGCAGGACGTTGGGGTTGGCCTGACGGATCTGGTCGATCACGCGAACCCAGGTAGGCGACACCGCGTGATGGCTTTCATCGATCACTACCAGCTTGGGCGGAACTCGCCCGATCACCTCGGTCAGTCGCTGTCCGCCCCTCGCGGCGAGGGTCTGCACCGACGCCACCGTGATCTTGCGGTCCACCTCGTTCACGTCAGCGGCGACGAGCCCGACGGTGCATCGGGGAGCAACCAGCTTCGTTTTCGCGACGGTCTGATCCAGAAGCTCTTTGCGGTGAGCGATGAAGATCGCGCGGAACGAGGGTCTAGGCTCGGTTGCCCGACGCATGATTTCGGCCGCAAGAATCGTCTTTCCAGATCCTGTCGCGGCGATAATCAGGGGTGCCTTCTTGCCCGATTCCCACGAGGCAAACACGGCCTCGACGGCTTCGATCTGGTAGTCGCGAAGTCGAACGATCGATCCACTGGGCGGCGGCGCTGCCGCGACCACGGCGCGCTCCACGTTCAGCGCCGAGGCGGTCTTCTCCTCGGTGGCCGTCCTAACGTGTTCCGAAGCCGTCAGGACGTCCACGCACAGCCACTCGCCCTCTGCGCCGGGCTGCTCGGTCCACGAGCGCTCGGGCAGGGGCGGAAGCATGTACGGAGCCCTGACGGCATCGGGCACACGCAGGACAGGCATCTCAGACCACGTCCTCGTCGCGCAGT
>JBEIUO010000566.1:0-2775 GCA_040374335.1 Phycisphaeraceae bacterium | reverse complement strand
GGTCCTCGACGGCATCCCCGTCTACCGCTCCGACCTCCGCCTCCTCACCCGAAACACCCGCGCCAACGACCTCGTCTGGGTCGGCAACGCGCTCCGCCCCGTCGCCGGAATGGCCATCGACCCCGCCGCCCGCGCTCATCCGAACACAGAGCTCGCAATCGCCGCGGCACGCCAGTCCCTCAAGCTTCGCGATGACGCGAGCTTCTCGCAGCCCGAGCTGACGATTTTCGCAGGCGTGGACGCGGCCAAGCCCGCGCCCCGGCTCGCGGTGGTCTTCACCGCCACCACCGCCGCGCAGGCGTGGGAGCCCGGGTATGGCAAGTGGGAGATCGTGGCCGACGCGTCGACGGGCGAGGTCCTGTTCGCGGAGAGCAAGGTCCACGATGTGGACGTGTCCGGGCGCGTGAGCGGATTGGCGACCGACGGGATCCGGGCCGCGGAGTGTGACCCGGAGACCGACCGGGCCATGCCGTACGCGCTGGTGACGATCGGCGGCCTCACGGGGTACACCGACGTGTTGGGCAACTACACGATTCCGGGTGTTCCCGCGGGCAACTTCACGGTGTCGACGAGCCCCCGCGGGCGGTACTTCGACACGTACAACCCGACCGCGCGGGTGCCCGTGACCTCCGGCGCGGTCAATGGGACCGACGTCCAGCTGAACGCCGCGAACACGGACCAGACCGTCCGCGCCGGCGTGAACGCGTACCTCCAGGCAAACGTCGTGCGTGACATGATCGTCACGGCGAGCCCGTCGTACCCGACCATCTCCACTCAGTTGGCCTTCCGCATCAACGTCGCCGTCAACGGCACGTGCAACGCTTATTACGACGGCAACTCGATCAACTTCTTCAGCTCGGGCGGCGGGTGCAGCAACACCGCGTTCTACGACGTCGTCCACCACGAGTACGGCCACCACCTGGTCTCCACCGGCGGCTCGGGACAGGGTCAGTATGGCGAAGGCACCGCCGACTGCATGGGCGTGATCCTCTCCGACCAGCCCGTGCTCGGCTTCGGGTTCCAGAGCTGCGGCGGCGGTATCCGCAACGCCGACAACACCCTCCAGTACCCCCAAGATCCCGCCGTCGTGCCGATCCACACCGCCGGCCAGCTCATCTCGGGCTGCGTGTGGTCCACCCGCAACGCCTTGGTCGCCGCGGGCGTGAGCAACTACAGCCAGTTGCTCTCGCAGCTGTGCGTCAACGCCGTGCCTCTCCATTCGGGCACAACGATCGCCCCAGACATCACCATCGACTGGCTCACCCTCGACGATAACGACGGCGACATCAACAACGGCTCCCCCCACTACTACCAGATCAACGCCGGGTTCACCGCCCACAACATGGACGGTCCCGCCCTCACGCTCCTCGATTTCGCCTTCCCGAGCGGCCTCGCGCCCAATGTCGTCGCCCCCGATGCCCCGGTCAACATCCGCGTCAACGTCCTGGGCCTCTCCGCTGCTCCCATCGACAACTCCGGCGTCCTCACCTACCGCGTCAACACCGGCCCCAACACCAACATCCCGATGACCCGCATCGCCGCCAATCAGTACATCGCCACCATCCCCCCACAGCCCTGCGGCTCCCAGATCTCCTACTCCTTCTCCGCCCAGGCCGTCGGCGGCGGTTCCGCCTTCGGCCCCGCAGGTGCCCCCGCATCCTCCTACGCCACCGTCACCGCGTCCGGCAACACCGTCCGCTTCTCCGACAACTTCAGCACCGATCGCGGCTGGGTAGCCTCCGCAGTCCCCACCGGCACCGGAACTCCCGCCGGCGGCTTCGTCCGTGGCCCCCAGCTCGATACCAACGGCGCGGCACCCACCACCGACTTTGACGGCAACGGGCAGATGTTCTCGACCGACCCGCGCGCTGGCGCGGGCCTGGGCTCGTTCGACGTCGACCACAACGTCGTCACCGTCACCAGTCCCACGATGGATGCCTCCGGCGGTTCCGCGCAGATCTCCTACGCCCGCTGGCTCAGCAACAACAGAGGCAACAGCCCGGACGACGACCGCCTCCTGGTCGAGGTCTCCGGCAACAACGGCGGCACTTGGATCACCCTCGAACAGGTCGGCCCCAACGGCGGCGCGGAGCAGCACGGCGGATGGGTTTCCAAGGCGTTCACCCTGCCCTTCAGCGTCTCAACCAATCAGTTCAAGATCCGCTTCAGCACCAGCGACAACCTCATCGTGCCTCCCGGAACCCAGAACCAGTCCAGCGTTCTGGAGGCCGCGATCGACGCCGTTGAACTCAACGTCCTGGGGTGCTTCCCCGCAGCCTGCCCCGCCGACTGGAACAACGACTCCAGCGTCGACGGCGACGACGTCATCGCGTTCTTCGCCGACTGGGACTCCGGCGACGCCGACGTCAACAACGACGGTGGCACCGACGGTGACGACGTCATCGTGTTCTTCTCCCGTTGGGACGCCGGCTGCTGAACCCCCCTCACCACGATCTGTCTTTCTTGTCCGGAACCGAAGGAATCCTCCTGCCATGAACACACTCAATCGATCCCTCATCTCGCTGTCCGCCTCCGCCCTTTTCGCCTCGGTCGGCCTCGCCGCTTCTTCCGGCGTCGACCACGAAATCCCCGCCGCGACCCACGATCCCGCCGCGCTCACCCAACTTCTCAAGGCCGCCCCGAGCGTCCGCTTCCTTGAAATCGACGGC
The DNA here is from genome assembly GCA_040374335.1 of Phycisphaeraceae bacterium. GTDB lineage: Bacteria > Planctomycetota > Phycisphaerae > Phycisphaerales > UBA1924 > JBEIUO01. The sequence continues at coordinate 106 of JBEIUO010000566.1, read as the reverse complement.
ACGCTCAAGCGCGTCTACGGCCCCAACCTCTCCGCAGGCATGACCGGTCAGCAGTCCGCTCAGACCTTCATCAAGAGCTTCGTCACCCTCTTCGGCGCGACCCCCG
>JBEIUO010000713.1:0-2164 GCA_040374335.1 Phycisphaeraceae bacterium | reverse complement strand
GCCGGTACCGCCACCCGCTTCCTTCGCCCTTTGCCCAGCGTTCTTCCATGGAGGTCACGACTCCGGCCATGGGCTCTCGCGCCATGCTGGCGACGTGTCCGGGCAACACCCGGTAGAAGAAGCTCGGCGCGACCGCGTCACCATCGGCCGTCTGTGAGACCATGTGCAGGTGCGGGATCGTCCCCGCCATTTCTCCCTCGCGGGCGAAGGCGCTGAATGCCTGGATCATCTGAACCGGGGTAACGGCGACCTCGTGTCCGTACGCCACCGAGGTCTGGGTGTACTTGCTCCACTTCTGCATGCCCGTGACGAGGCCGCTCGCCTCTCCCGGTAGCCCAACGCCGGTGGGCTTGCCGAAGCCAAAGCGAACGACGGTGTCGTGCAGCTCCTTGAAGCTCAGTCGCTCAGCGGCCTTGATCATCCCGATGTTGGACGAGTTCTTGAGAACATCCGGCCAGGTCATCGTCGGGCGTTTGGTCACGTCCTCGATGTGTCGGCCGTACGAGGTGTTCCACCGGCCGCCCTCGGTATCGAAGACTTCGTCCATCTTTGCGCGGCCGAGCTCGGTGATCACCGCCCACACGAAGGGCTTGAACGTCGAGCCGGGCTCGTAGACGTCCTCGATGCAGCGGTTCCGGCCGAGGGCGGGGTGCGTCTTGCGTCCCTTGTCCTCTGCCAGGGTGACGTAACGACGCGGCCTGCCGAGCACATTGGGTTCCGGGGGTGCCTTCTCGCCCTTCTTGAGCTTGGGTTTGTCGACCCACGGGTAGGGCGCGAGGTCGGGGAGTTCTCGCACGATGTCGACCATTGCGAGGATCTCGCCGGTATGGGGATCTGCGAGAACGAGCCGGCCGCCGGCCGCATCGGCTTCCTCGATACCTCGCATGAGCTCCTCACGGGCCAGCCGCTGGAGTTCGAGGTCGATGGTCATCTGAATATCGCTTCCCGGCTGAGGAGGCGAAACCTGGCCGACATCCGTCCAGAGCGGTCGTCCCTTGGCGTCCCGCACGTAGGTCATTTTGCCAGAAGCACCGGTGAGCGTGTTGTTGGCCAGCCACTCGGCGCCCATCATGCCCTTCTGATCGGTGCCGACCTTGCCGATGATCGACGCGACATCCGCGCCGCCCGGATACTCCCGGACGGGCAGGTTTTCGAGGGCGACACCGGGGATCTTCGCCTCGCGGATTGCCGCGGCGATCTCGTCGTTTACCACGCCGGTGACGGGGACGAAGCGAACGGGCTTGGGTTCCTTGGGCTTGGGCGGGTTGTTGGCGCTGGCGGCGGCGGGGTCTACATCCCCTTCACCCGCGTCTTCGACGAGGGGTTCGGCGATTGCAGGGTCGGCGGACTTGGGGGCCTTGAGTCCTCGTTCGAGCAGGCGTCGCAGGGCGTCGGCCTTGCTGATCTCGGATTCGGATCCAGGCTTCGGGTTCGCCGCGTAGTAGACAGCGTTGAACTCGATCGCCTTCATGATCTTCTCGCCGATGACGATTTCGGGCACACCGGTCAGCTTCGAGAGCTTGACGATGGCCTCATCGGGCGGGCTGGGCAGCATGGTGGGGTCGACGTACACGCGCTCGCCGAAGCGCGTGGCGGAGAGCAATCGCCCGCGGCGATCGAGGATGTCGCCTCGGATGGGAAGAAGTCGCTTGGTGGTTGTACGCGGGACCAGGTGTTCCTGCAGTGCCTCGCTCGGCGCGATCTGCAGCTGGGCGACCCGCCCGACCATGGTGGCGAGCAGGACCAGAATGAGCCCAAGGACGAGGGTAACTGTCCATTGGAATCGGCTCGTCAACTCTGCCGCCCGACCCGACACAGCGCTTGCATGGGTGATCATCACGGACTTCCTGCAGAGGGTCCCTGCTTTGTCAGCCTCGCCGCCGGCGTGCCGGGGGCGCCCTTCTCGTCCGACGTTTCGTCCTGAGCCGGCAACGGCGGCAGCGCGAGCGGCCGCAGAGGCCCGACTTCCTCGGCAAGATTACCGACCGCGCCCGGCGTCACCTTCTCGGCGATGGAAGTCCGCAGCTTCCACAGACGCTGGTCCGCGGCCTCGATGCGCAGCTGGGATTGCGTGATTTCGCTGGCAACCTGGAGGCGACTCTGCCTCAGGGAAAGCAAGCCCGCGGCGAACGCACCCATGGCGAGGATCAGTACTGTGAACTTC
>JBEIUO010000479.1:0-3194 GCA_040374335.1 Phycisphaeraceae bacterium | reverse complement strand
GGCGGCTGCCGCGCGTGGGCGCGGAATTGTGAGGGGTGTGCGGTTCTCCTCGGGCGGGTGGTGGGGGGGTGGATCGGGCAGGCTTACTGGACCGTCGCGGTGACGCCGGCGGGGGCACGGAGGATGATGGGGCGGTTGATGGTGCGTTCGGTGGGTTGGAGCGGGTAGGTCGTGGTGGATTTGAGGTTGATGAGGTAGCTGTTGGCGCGGGTGACGTATGCGCCGGTGAAGTTGCGGTAGGGCGTGGCGAGGGAGCCGTTGCCCGCGACCGCGGACGTGGGGTCGAGCCAGATGCCCAGGGCGGCGTGGGAGTCGAGACGGCCACCGGTGGCGACCAGCGGTGCCCATTCGGCGGAGGTGACGACGGTGATCAGGATGCGCTCGCGGACTTGGGTGTGCGTGAGGTTTGGGTATGTGGCGAGGATGAGTGCCGCGGTGCCGGCGACGTGAGGCGCGGCGAGGGAAGTCCCGCCAGAAGCGAGCACGGAGCCGCCGAAGGTGAGGCTGACGATGTCGTCGCCGGGAGCGGCGAGGTCGACGGTGTTCACGCCGACGTTGCTGGTGGGGCGGCGGGAACCATCTTCCATCATCGCGGCGACGCTGATGACGTTCTGGAGCGCGTAGTTGGCGGGGTAGTAGGGCGTGACATCGTTGTTGGTGGTTGAGTTGCCGGCGGCGGCGAAGGCGATGTGGCCGGCGGCCTGGGATGCGGCGAGGGTATCGAAGAGCGACTGTGAGAAGGTATGGGAGACGTAGCTGTGGTTGGAGATGCGGGCACCGTTGGCGGCGGCGTACTCGGTGGCGAGGACTGCGGAGACGAGTGAGTCGCAGGTGGGGCTTGGCGGTGCTTCGAGGCGGAGGTTCATGAGTTGGACGCGCCAGCAGACACCGGAGATCGCCGTGATGTTGTTGCCGCGGGCGCCGACGACGCCGGCCATGAGGGTTCCGTGGTCGTTGCAGGTTGGATCGGGGGTGTTGTCGTTGTCCCAGTAGTCCCAGCCTCGGTTGTCGTCGACGTAACCGTTGCCGTCGTCGTCGATGCCGTTGCCGGGGATTTCGTCGCTGTTGGACCAGAGGTTGCCGGCGAGTTCGGCGTGGGAGACGTCGATTCCGCTATCGATGATCGCGACGATGACGGAGAGTGCGTTGGTGCGTTCGTCCCACGCGTTGACGGTGCGAGCGCCGGCGTTGGCGGTCTTGAGGGCCCACTGTGTGGAGAAGAGGAGGTCGTTAGGGTTCGCCTGCGTGCGGCTGTAGTACTGAGGCTCGGCGTAGAGGACGGCGGGGTGATCGAGGTAGGCGACGACGGCTTCGGGGACGGTGAGCGAGGAAACTCGGACTGCGTAGAGGTTGTTGACCAGGCACGATTCGTGGAGGACTTCGGACTTTCCGGCGGCGCGGTGGGCCGCGTCCATCTGCTCGGGCGTGGTGCCGGGCTTGAAGCGGACGAATAGGCTCTCGGGGGCGTAGTCGGAGGGCTTGACGGTTCGGAAGTTCCGCTTGTCGATGGCGGGGGGCGTGAAGGTCATGAGGGCGGGGTCGAGGGGAACCTTGACGCGAGGATCGCCGAGCTTGAGCAGGTCTTCGCGGGTGGTCTGGTAGACGTTGACGGTGTCGGCGGGGCTGAGGTTGGCGAGTTGCTGGGGGGTGAGGGCCTTGCCGGGTTCGACGATTGCGCCGTTGTCCGCGGCGATGGCGGCACCGGCGAGTGAGGCGACGGCTGCGGCGAGGAGGGTGAAGCGATTCATGGGGAGCTCCTTGTGCGTTCGCCTGGTTTACTTGAGGTTGACGAGGACGAGGACCATGCCGCGACCTTCGGTGAGTTCGGTCATGGCCTTACCGATGACGCTGCCGTCGGAGCGGTCGCGGTCGGTGGCCTTCATGGCGTGGCCGGGGGTGTTGGAGGAGGTGAGTTTGTCACCGGCCTTGATGGGGCCGTTGGAGGCGTCGGCGTAGACCCAGACGCGGCCGCTGAGGGCGATGGCGGGGTGATCTTCGCTGTTGGGGAGGTTGCCGAGGATGGTGCCGGCGGGGAGACCGTTGGCGCCGCTGACGATGCCTGCGACGTGCGTGTTGTACTCGCCCTGAGCGATCTCGAGGTTGCCGGGGTTGTCGGCGTCGATCATGACGACCATGCCGGGCTGGGGCTTCTCGCCGGTGAAGGGGAACTTCTCGGCGAGGTCGGCGCCGTGGACCTGGAGGACGCGGACGTGAGCGGTGCCGTTCATGGCGAGGAAGACTTCGCCGTTGACCTGGCTGTTGAGGTTGAGCGCCGCGGGGGTGTTGTTGGCGGAGAAGGCGTTGATGGTGTTGGTGGAGAGGTCCATATGCGGCGTGGCGAGGTAGCCGATGCGGGCCTCGGTCGAGACGTGGAGGGGCTTCTCGACGGGGTTGCTGCCGACACCGGCGCCAACGGAGGCGAAGGAGTTGGATTGCGTGAAGACGTTGGCGGATGACTTCAAGGGAACGTTGGTGGACATGCGGGCGTCGGCGACGAAGCCGGTCACGAGGTTGGACGCGTTGAGGTTGATGAGCCCCGTGCCGATGCCGGAGAAGGAGTTGGCGGGGTTGCTGAAGGTGTTGGCGCCGGTGAACGTGTTGGCGGTGGATTCGAGGGGGACGTTGGCGGAGAGGCGCGCGTCTGAGAGCTTAACGGTGGCGATTTTGGAGGCGGTCAGAGATGTGAGGCCGGTGCCGATGCCCGTGAAGGAGTTGAACGCGTTGGTGAAGGTGTTGGCGGCGGAGAACGTGTTGGCGGCGCTGCGGAAAGCGACGGAGGGCGGGAGCCGCGGTTCCGAGAGCGTGCCGGACGAAATGAAGTCTGCGTTGATGCTTGTGATCTGGCTGCCGATGCCGGCAAGTATGTTCGAGGGGCTTGTCATCTGAACCACGCCGGAGAAGACTTGCACTCCCCCGCCGCTCAGTCGGGCGACGTTCGTGGAGAGGCGCGCGTCCGAGAGCGTGCCGGTGAGGTTCGCGGCGTTGGTGTAGTACGCGGCGTTCTGGCCGTTGAGCGTGCCGGCGTTGGCGGCGAACGAAGCGAAGGGAGTGGCGGTGAGGGGTTGGCGGGGGTCGACGACGGTGAAGGGATCGGAGGAACCGGAGGGGCGGATGGCAATCTCGAGCCATCGCTGCTGCCCGTTGAATGCCGCGGTGCCGAACTCGTTCGCGGTGTTGAGCATGACGGCGAACTG
>JBEIUO010000574.1:0-2754 GCA_040374335.1 Phycisphaeraceae bacterium | reverse complement strand
TCCCTTGCCCGGGCCAATCCCGCCGACACCTTTACCGTCGTCGAGCCACAGCTCGCGTGGCGCGGCAGCGCGTTCCCGGCTCCGCTCCCCCCTCGACCCCTCCAGTTCACACCCGTCATCGAGCCCGCGGTCCTCTCCGCCACGCGCCTCCTCGACGCCGACCAGAACCGCGTTCTCCTCATCGACCATTCCACCGATTTCGCAACCACCACGGCAACGGGTCGGCTCATCGACCTCTCCTCCGGAACCAACGTCACCACGCTCTTCCCCACCACCGTTCTCCCCTTCGCCGTCCGCGATGTCATCTGGATCAAGGGCCCCGCGACATGCCCCGCCGACTGGGACGGCATCAACGGCGTCGACGGGGACGACGTCATCGCGTTCTTCGCCGAGTGGGACGTGAGCAACGCCGACTTCAACGGCGATGGCGGCACCGACGGTGATGATGTGATCGACTTCTTCGCCCACTGGGATGCGGGCTGCTGAACAAGGAACCAACCATGCAACGCTCGCTCGCCGCCCTTCTCGCCCTACTTCTCTCCTGCGTCAGCGCGCTCGCGCAGTCCATAGCCGGTGAGTTCCAGCCCGTCGACAACCGCTGGCTCGCCTCCAACGGCACCAACGGAATCGCCTACTCCGGCGGCGCGAGCATCTCCATCGATCTCAACGGCAACGGCATCGTCGGCACCGCCGCGGGCGATCCCACCGACCCCGTCTACACACTTCCCGTCGAGTCGCAGAACGGTCTGAACTACTTCCTCTCGCCGACCCGCCAGTATCTCTACGTCACCCGAAGCGGCGTCGGCGGGTGCGGCGGCGGCATCCTCAACATGCGCATCTACCGTCTTCCCTTCCCCGTTGGTCCGATGGAACTCATCCACACGGACTGTCTCCCCTGTGGCGCACCCCTCAACGGCACGCCCCAGTTCTACGAAACGGGTCTGGTCGCCAACGCCCCTTTCGCGTGGGGCGTGTCGAACCAGCGCCTCATGTTCCTCGTCTCGCGCAACAGCCAGACCACCTGCTCCGTCGCGTCTACGCAGCTTGCGCTCCGCGTCTACGACCTCAACGTCCCCGGCCCGTCCGGCCGCGCCATCATCACGCTCCAGGAAGGCTGGGAGCCGCCAATCCGCGTGGCCCAGTCCGGCACCGCCTGTTTCATCAAGAACGACCTCACCAGCAACCCACTCGACGCCGACTACACCCTCATCGATCTCTGCCCCGGTGCCGGTTTCGGCCAGCCGATCTTCAACGCCGACAACGTCGCGGGCGACGTCCGGGCACTCGTCGGCGATGTCGCCGCCGGTTCACTCCGCTACACGGTCACCGACGACGGTGTCAACGCGTACTCCAACGTCTTCCCCGACTGCCTCGCGGGCACTTCGCCCGTCATCGGTTCCTGCTGCGTCGACAGCGTCTGCACCCAGACCACCCAGGCCGCGTGCACCGGCGCTTGGGCCGCCGCCACCAGCTGCGCCGCCAATCCCTGCGGCCCGCCCCCGTTGCCCATCCTCTCCGTCTCCGCTTCCGCCCCCGCCACCGTGTAGGCGCTCGATCCGTACTCGTATTCGATCATCGCCACCAACTCCGGCACGCTGGCGGCAACAAACGTCACTGTTCAAATCGCCGCGCCCAGCGGCGTGAACTTTGTCAGCCAATCCGGCGGCGATGCGGGCAGTTCCGGCACGCTGTGGAACATCACCAGCCTGGCCCCGGGTCAGTCCCGCACACTCACCGCGACCTACTCGCCCCGCTGCACGTCCACCACGGTCTCGCTGAGCTCCTACACCATCGACTCGCAGCAGACCAACCCCGTCGCGGGTGCGCCCGTTGTTACCAGCACGGTCATCGGTTTCCCCGCCGACCCCGTCACCATCACGGCAACCTCCACGCCCTCGACTTCTCCGCTCTTCGCCGGTGACACCATCGAGCACGCCATCACGATCACCAACGCGACCGCGGCAAACCACCAGCTCATTTCGTTCAGCGCCAGCGCCGGCGATTCCACCGAGCTCGCCCAGCAGCTCGACCCTGGCTCCGGTAGCTTCACCAACTTCCTCGGTAGTTCCATGACGTGGACCGGCAACCTCCCGCCGTTCTCGTCCACCACCATCCGCTTCACGACCCGCATCCGCGCGTGCATCTTTCCATCCCATACCGCCAGCCGCCTCAACGACGGCTCCACCATCACCGTCTCCAACCGCTGCGCCATCGCCCTGGGCTCCACGCTCCCACCCCCGGGCACCCCCATCCATCACCCTGTCTCGCTTTCGTTCCAAGCGACCAACATCTCGGCCGGCCTCGTCGGTCCTCCCGCCGTCGCGGGCTCGATCTTCGAAGGCCGCACCTACCAGCCCGTTCGCGAAGGCGCAACCGCCGTCGTCGCGGCAACCTTCACCAACGATCTCCCCACGCCCATCGCCGCGCTGAGCGGCACCATCGTGCTGCCTTCGAGCCTCGTCCTCGCGGACCCGCCTTTCGTGGGTACTCCACCCGCGGGCGTGACGTACTCCGCGGCATCTCGCACGATTTCGTTCGCGATTCCGCTCGCCTCCGGCCAGTCCGCCACCATCGAGTTCAACGCCACCGTTCCCGTCGGCGCGACGTGCCTCAGTCTGTTGGAACTCGACGCAGGCACCTTCGCGGGCTGCACCGATGTCGGCGGCGATCTCGCGCTCATCAGCGTGAAGACCCCGCTGCAGACCGACGCCATCTACGCGATGCACAGTTCGCAGGGCATCACGTACATCCCCG
>JBEIUO010000487.1:0-3139 GCA_040374335.1 Phycisphaeraceae bacterium | reverse complement strand
CGCGATGCCGCTCACGATCGGGATGACGGCCTTGTAGGGGTTGGCTGCCGTTCTCTCCGGTGTGAACGTGCGCTTGCCCCAGATCTTGTCGAGAACCATCAGGGCCCAGAACTGGTAGCACCAGCTCCCCCACTTCTTCTGGAGCTCGTTGGAGTTTCCGGCTTCCGTGATGCGGATGAAAGGCACGATCTCGTAATCGTCCTTGTACGAGAAGTCCCCGTAGTCCATTCCGACAAGACGCATCAACCACGCGTCAGTGTCCGGGTCCGTGTGGGGCAGAACCTCGTTTACCCGCTGGTAGAACTCGAGCAGGGGGACGCGCCCGGCACCAGGATCAGTCCTCGGGCTGCCCTTGATGATCCACGCCCCGCGTCCGCGATCATCCGCCATGACGCCGCCCGTCGGGAACCACCAGCCCTGCTGCTTCCCGCCCGTGCCCGCGAACGACTGGTAGAACTGAACCCGCTTTCCCTGGTCGTCCTGAAGGCACAGTAACAGGCGCTGCTCACCATGAGTGACGGGGACTCGCTTTCCAGTCCGGCTGATCTGCATGACCAGGTTCACGCCCGGAGCGAGCGGAACGATGCTTGACTCGTCAAGCCTCTCGGGCTTGAGCGTGATCTCGACGGGCAGATCCTTGTACTGCCTGGGGTTCTGGTGGAACCACTCAGGGTGCTTCCCCGCACCGGCGCCCTTGCGCTCGATGAGCATCCGTTGAGCCATGTCCCGCTTTTGGACTGAAGGCTTCTTTTTCATAGCTCGAACACCTGCGGGGTAGCCCTGCGTAATCCTTCGATCAAGCAATAGATGAACTGCCTCGCGCCTGCGTTGTACTGCCGGCGGGCAGTCACCAGGTAGTCGGGGAGAGTCTGGCTCGTGACGGGAAGCCCCTGCATGTCGGGAATGACCTCAGGAACGAAGCCCCACCGCCCTGTCTTGGCCTTGAGCGCGAAGATGTCGGCGCTGACCTGATCCATAGAGTTGAAAGCGCTCAGTCGGCCGGCTGCGGTGGCCACTCCGGCCGAGGTCAGCCTTCGAGCACACTTCTCCTTGATGGCCTGATCACGCGCGAAGCGCTGATCAATCATGTCGTCAACGGCATCTCGGACGCGCACATCCACCTGAAACTGCAGGTTCCGCATCTGAACAGTGGACACCTGGCACTCGGGGCTGAGCACTGAGTTCAAAGGAGGTCCACCTGAGCCGTCCATCATGGAGTCGTACATGCGATGGAGGATAGTAAACGGGGTGAAGGGGGAAACTCGATACGGATCCCCGGGCTTCTCTGCGCCAGATGCCAAGAAGCGAGCGTCAACGGACATCACGACCACGTGATCACCCGTGCTCATGCTGAGATCCTCAGCCATCTCGCGGGGGCTGAGGATGTCGTCCTCCTCATCCTCGCTCTCGCTGTCGCGCTGTTCGACGAGAAGGAGCCGAAAGTTGAAAGGCACGGCCTTGAGCTCTTCCATGTAGAACTGAGGCGCTCTCGGCGTCATTAGCGGTCGAAGCGGACGCTCGACTGAGGAAGGACTGCGATCCGTGTCCCGTAAGAAGTCTGTGAGAGGGTTTTTCTTCGTCCTTCGCATGCTAGCTCCGGTAGTTCTCGGAGAACCAGGCGTAATCAACAGGAGACCCGTTCACGAAGACGAGCACGTCCTGCCCCATCCGCTGCAGGTACAGGGCGTAGTAGGCCGCCCGCTTGCCGTCGTAGCCTTCGTAGATCATTCGATCCCGAGGTGCTCCCGCCGGGATGGCACCGCGGTGCCCGGCCATGACCTGAAAGTGCTTCATGGGGTTGCTACGCTGGTACGGGTTCGAGCGAGAGTTGACCCACTTCGCGCCGGCGTCCCCGCCCCAGTTGAGCCAGGCCATGTAGCCTCGGGAAGGCTTCGCATCGTTCCCGAAGTTGGGCGCGCCCTTGTCCTTCAGGTGGCGCGTGAAATAGTTCCGCATCCGAGACATCGTCTCGTCCGAGACCGAGGGCACGATGGCCAGTTCGACAGCCCTAGCGATGCCGATGAAGTTCCACGCCCCGTAGTTGTTCGCATGCGAGAGGCGAAGCCCCTTCATCGCCGCCTGACGGACAGCAGCAGGCACCTCGTTCGGGCCCTGGGCCTTGTCGCGAGAGAGGTTTCCGCCTGCCGTAATCCCGATGAGCTGGACCACGTCCTCGGGACGAGGAGACATCGGGAGAACCGGCCCTCCAGCCTGATTGAGCTGACGCGCCCCGCTGCGGTACTGACGCTGCCAGTCAGACGGCATCGACTGGAGCATCCGCGCGATCTCTTGATAGTTCGCTTCGATGCGAGCAGGGTTGTTCTTGGCGGCCGCGCTGATGGTCTGGGCAGCCTTCCCCACGACCTCTGCGGTCTTGGCCAGCCCCTCCGCAGTCTGCGCGAGCATGTGCGCCCGCTCGAGGGTCTGATCCATAAACTGAGGAGCCTTGTCCCAGGCGGCCTGCGCGTGCTTCTTGGCCTTCTTGAGGAACTCGGGGTTGTTCTTCGCTTCCTTGCGCTTCTTCATGTACTCAGCCCCCTTCTCCCGAGCCGCCTTTACCACGTCGGAGCCCACGAACGCGGCTGCGGCGATGCGCGCAGTGCCTACCTGAGTCGCGAGCATGTGCTCGCCTGCTTCCTGAGCAACTGCCTTGGCTGTGCCCAGGACGCCCTTGGCTGCTCGAACATCTTTGACCGACTGCTTAGTCCTGGCGTAGCCCTCTCGCGTGACAGCCAGAGCCTCTGGGGCTGCGTCGATAACCATCAGGACTTCGCCCACGACCGGGATGAACTTGCCCGCTCCCTTCTTGGCCACCTCAGTAGCAGCCTTCTTGCCCCCGATCTTGGCCGCGATGCGTGCTCCAGTTTTCACCCGCCCAGCAACCTTCACGCCGAGCAGGGTGGCGCCCGCGAAGTCTGTCGGCAGCGCCTTCTTCTTCTCGGTCTTCACCCCTACAGGCCGCGGGTTCGTGAGGAGGATGTAGTTCATGTGCTCCTCCGACAGTCGAACTTCGCGCGCACGGTCGTCGGGAAGGTCGACGCGATAGAACCAGTAGGCGCCCTTGGCCTTGTCGACCTTGCGCACGAACCTGAGATCCGACTCCCTGATGCGAAGCCCCGTCTCTTCCCGGACCTCGCGG
>JBEIUO010000849.1:0-1044 GCA_040374335.1 Phycisphaeraceae bacterium | reverse complement strand
CGCTGAACGCAACGGTACCGTCGCCCGCCGCCGCGAGATGGACTTCGAGCCCGCTGGCGGGGAGCCCAAACTCGGCGGGACGGAACAGCCGGGAGATGCTGATCTCCTGGGCGTGTCCGACGCCAGCGACGAGGGTAGCGACAAGTACGGCGGCTGCGCGCGTGCGGAACGGGGACATTGGCTCTCTCCTCTTGACCGGCTTTCCGGTTGACGCTTCGCCCACGACCACGGCGGGCTACTGATCGCGAGTGTACCACAGAAATGTCCTTGTGGAGGCCGATTCCGCCCGATTCACCATCGATCGGGGCTTGATTTCGGCTTGTGCTTGCGTGTTCAGGGTGGTGCGGACGACGGCTTCACCGAATAAGCACAGACCGTCCACGCCGCCCGGGCGACTTCACCGACAGTCTTCCACCCCCCTGGCGCGGCGATCGTCACCACCGCGCGATCACTCCCCATCAAACCTCCACTCCGCCCGCCGATCACGCTCCAGCATCTCCCCCGTCAACGCCGCTCGCACCAACTCCACCGGCATGTTCGCTTCCCGCAACACCGCGTCGTGGAACTCCTTCTCCGTCATCCGACCTCCCCCCACCAACTCCTTGTGCAGCGACCGGAACTGCAAACCGCCCATCATGTACGCCACCTGGTACAGCGGCCCATACCCACCCGCCACCGAGCGCCGCACTTCACCCTCCGCGTTCGCCCGCTCGTGCCCCACCTCATCCACCAGATAATCGATGCACTGCTGCGGGCTCATCTCACCCAGGTGGTACTTCAAACTAAACACGATCCGTGCGCACCTGTGGTTCCGCCAGAACAGCATCCCCATCTTGTTCTCCGGGCTCTGCGCAAAGCCTAGGTCCCACATCCGCGTCTCCCAATACAACGCCCACCCCTCCGTCCAAAACGGCGTCGAGAACACGTCCCGGTGCTGCATGTGCCGCGCGTTCATGAACTGCTGCAGGTGATGCCCGGGGATCAACTCGTGATGCACCGTCGCCCGCGAGAAGTGCCGGTTGTTCCCCCGCATCGACATCATCT
>JBEIUO010000293.1:0-4413 GCA_040374335.1 Phycisphaeraceae bacterium | reverse complement strand
CGGGCCGAAGACGGAGTCGAGCTTCGCGGCGATCGCCGCGATCGGGAACCGCAGGCCGCCGTAGGAGCGGTTGGTGCCGGGGGCCGGGGGCGGGTTGCCGGTGTTGACCTGCTCGGGGCCCTGAACGTTGAAGAAGTTGGTGCCGTTCGGGGCGGCGCGGACGCCGGTCGCGCCGACGGTGGCGTTCACCGTGGTCTCGCCGACGAAGGCGTTGTCCGGGCTGCAGGCGTCGGGAATGGTGTTGGCGTTCGCGTCGGTCAGGCCACCACGAGCGAGTTCGCAGGAGTCGGGAACGGTGTTGGCGTTGCAGTCCTGCTCGGTGCCGTTGAGGATGTCGGTCGCGTCCTCGATGAAGTTGTTGTTGCAGTCGAAGAGAAGGGTCTCGCAGTTGTCGGGGATGGCGTTGGTGTTCGTGTCGACGAACGTGCCAGCCTCGATCTGGCCGACATCGGGGACGAGGTCGCCGTTGCAGTCGGTGGCGAAGCCCAACTGGACGTCGCAGGAGTCGGGGATGCCGTTGCGGTCCACGTCGAGCGAGGGGGTCGCGGTGACTTCCGCGTAGTCCTCGAGACCGTTGCCATTGCAGTCGTTGACCGCGCCGTTGCAGGCGAACTGGTGGAAGTTGGGGCTCATCATGTAGCCCGTGTTGTTGTTCCAAGCGGTGATGTTGGGGGCGGAGGTGTTGTTCTGGTTGGGGATTTCCATCCAGTTGGAGCCGGGGAGGATCCACTCGTTGATGTTGAAGGTTGCGCTCGGGGCGCACACGTTCGGCTTGCGGCGGGCGAAGGAGTCGAGGTAGTTCCATGAGGTGCCCAGGGCAGGGGCGCCACCGCCGGGAACGCCGTAGACGTCAACGATCCCGCTGGCGTTCTCGAGGGTGTACACGTCGTCGCCGTTGCCCATGAAGCTGTTCGTGAAGAAGGAGGGGACGATCGAGGGGCCGAAGGCCAACGCCCACTGGGCCGCCGCGCCGTTACCCGCAGAGGAGAGGGTCCACGACTGGCCGGGGTTGATGGTGATGGAGCCGGGGGAGGTGGTGCTGGGGGCTGCGCCGAAGTCGCACAGGGTGGTCCGGGTCGCGCCGCCGTTGCTGTAGTACCCGATCGCGTTGCCCGCGCCCAAGATGACGGGGGTCGTGCCCACGTTGGTCAGCTCAAGCATCTTCGGGTTGCCGCCGGAGAGCGGGCCGTCGACGACCTCAGAGATAATGACCTGAGCGTTCGCCATCGAACACGCCAGGCCCGCCACAGACGCCATCGCCAACATGTGCCGCTTCGTCATTGATTGATCTCCTGCGAGGAACACCACCCGGCGGCGACAGCCACTCGGGCACTCTCTTCCGAACAGCCTCTTCAACACACTCACACTTGTGGTCGAGGACCACCCAAACCGGTTGACCGGCCTGCCTGGCCCTTCCGCCGCTGAAACGCGACGGCTTACTCTCCGACTCAGGATAGGGAGACCCCCCGTGTTGTCAACGATTCTGGGCGTTCTTTGCGCGTTGCCCACACAGCTTTCCCGTCCGGGTCTGGTTCCATAAGCACTTGTCGTGTATGGTATTGGGACGATTCGTGCCTCCCCTTGCCCCCCGGATGTGCCACCTTTTGGCCCCCGCCGGCATCCAACCTCCCGGTGGACCCCCAAACCCCGAATCCCCTCGTCTTCCTCACCTCCGCCTCCACCGAGTTTGAGGGGGAAGCCATCGCCTCCACCCTGCGAAGCCGGGGGATACCCGTGGCGGTCTTCTCGGCCGCTGCCCGCACCATGCAGTGGGAGGCCGGCTACCAGGCCGGTGCCCAGATTCACGTTCGGGCTAGCGATAGAACCGCCGCCGCGGAGGTCCTGCGGGAGGCACGCCTCGAACAGCGGATGATCGACTGGGACCAGGTGGACGTCGGCGAGGGGGAGGATCTTGGGACACTGCCGACCCCAGGCCCCCGGATTAGGGGGTTGTCCCCTTGGTTGGCGAAGATCCGGGAGATCGGGCTGGTCGCGATCATCCTCTTGAACGTCCTGTGGGCCGTGCCCTCGGCCGTCATCGGGCCGGTGGCGGTGTCGCTGGCGGTGGCGGGGGTGGTGATCTGGTTGCGGGCGATCTCGATGAAGGGTCGCGGGGTGCCCGCGCGACCAGTTTCGCGGCGGCGGTGAACTCTCGGACCTTCGGGGCGTCTAACGCTGGGAAGGAGCCCGGCATGACGATCGAATGGACGGAGTTGGCTCGTGTTTCGCTCGCGGCGGCCTTGGTCGCGGTGGCGGGCATGTGTACATCCTGCGTCGGACAGGAGAAGAGCCACAAGGAGTTGCTCGGCAAACCGGATCTGGTCGCCGAGGATGCCGCGAGGGACCTGAAGCAGACGGTGGTGACACCGACGTTGGACGCGGCGATCGAGCCGGGGCGGTCGCTGCTGTGGTGTTCGACGTTCAAGCTCGCGTGGAATGAACTCGGCACGCTGATGGGGCCGCCGCTGAAGGTGAACGGGTCGGGGGCCGCTGTGGAGCTCGGGGTGCTGCTGAACCGTTCGCAGCAGAGCAAGCAGGACCTGGACGAGGGGTCCTACGTCGCGGACGCCGGTGGTCCTGAGGTGCTCGCGCGGATCCGCGCGGCGCTCGAGGAGAAGTTCAAGGGGGCGGCGTCGCCGGAGCTGTTGCCGGCGAACCTCGAGGAGGGGGAGCTGCTGGCGTACGCGTACCTCTTCAAGAACCTCTCGTTCGCGACGCCCTTTATCCGACGGGAACAGCCGCTGGACTTCGGGGGCAAAGGCGTTGGGGCGTTTGGGCTGTGGAGCGGGGGGAAGAACGAAAGCCGCGACGCGATGCTGAAGCAGGTGCGGATTCTGCGGTACGAATCGGACGAGGTCTTCACGGTCGAGCTGACGACGACGTCGGAGGGCGACCGGTTGGTGATCGCGAAGGTGGTTCCGGGGCGGACGCTTGGCGCGACGATCCAGAACGCGATGGGGACGCTGAACCCGCCGGAGGAGATCCCGTTCCGGTACGGTGACTCGCTGGTCGTTCCGGTGATGAACTTCGACGTGACGCGGGACGTGAAGGAGCTCGTGGGCGCGTCGGTCTCGGGGAGCAAGAGCGGGGGAGTCGTGACCTCGGCGAAGCAGAACATCCGGTTCCGGCTCGACGAGAAGGGCGCGATCCTCAAAAGCGAGGCCGCGATCGGGATCACGTCGGCGTCGCCGGTTCGGGACAAGCAGATGGTGTGCGACGACGCGTTCCTGGTGCTCATGATGCGCAGGGATGCGGCTCATCCGTACTTCGCGGCGTGGATCGACAGCCCGGAGTTGCTGTCTCCGTTCCGGGCGAAGTGAGCGAGCGGTTGGTATGGTGTACGCCGCATGAGAACGAAGCTCTACTCCGTGGGTGCGTTGGTTTGCGCCATGCTCGCCGGTTGTTCGACGTTTACCCCCGCGGACACGGAGCGGGGCACGCGTTCTGCCGCGCCCCCGCCGATTGAGTGGCCGGCGCGCGACCTTGCGGTGCTTCGTGAACGGTCGGCCAAGACGCCCGAGCTGGTGATGGGGTTCGCGTGGCGGAAGGACGCGGACCAGTCGAAGGCGACGGACCGGGACCGTTACGTCACCTCGCACGCGGACTTCACGGTGTTTCACAACGCCGTGCACGGGCTGGCGCTGGTGCGGCTCTTCGAGGACCATCGCGAGAACAACCACCCCGCGGCGTGGCCGAAGATCCGCTTGGGGTTCGAGGCTTCGTTGGGGTTCTTGCCCAACGGCACCGTGATTACCTCGCGGGGGCTGACAGCGGAGCACGCGATGCTGGCCGCGACGCACCAGTCGCAGTGGATGGATTTCAGCAACGCCTCACGGGAGCGCGAAGGCGAGCAGACGGTGTACTCGAAGGACCCGCTGAACTCACGGCTGTTGAGCGGGATGCACATCCGGATTCCCCCGCGAGCGGAGTCGGCTCCGAAGGGGCTGGTGCTCCACTTGCACGCGCTGCAAGCAAACCCGGGCGAGCGGGCTATGCAGGCGGAGATGGTTCGGCGCGGGTGGGCGGTGATCGACGTGCAAACGGACTCGCGGATCGCGGTGCCGCTGGCGAAGCGCAATCGCGAGGCGTTCGAGAAGGCGATGATGGAGAGGAACATCGCGTGGACGGTCGCGTTCCACGGGTTCCATGTTGCAGGACCGGATGGCCGGGGGAAAGATGTGGTTGTGCTCGCCCGCCCGCTCACGATGGCGCGAGAGTTCAAGGCTGCGGCGGCGAAGATGGAGAAGTTGTCGGAGTACGAGTTCGAGCTGACGGCGTCGACCGATGCTGCGGAACTTGGCGCGGAGATCGCGAGGCTCACGGACGATGCGCTCGCGAGCAACGCGTACGGTGTCGAAGCGATCGTGATGTACCTCAGGGAGCATCGTCAGGATCTGCTGCAGGGGCCGCTGG
>JBEIUO010000361.1:0-3856 GCA_040374335.1 Phycisphaeraceae bacterium | reverse complement strand
TCCTGCAGGGGGACCGCGAGAGCGCCGCGACCTTCGCTCGGACCGCGTTCGAAGGGCGGGCCCGCACGCTCGGGGATCGGCATCCGGCGACGCTCCGCTCCTGCTACAACCTGGCGCGGGTGCTCGACGGTCGTGGAGCGAGCGACGAGGTGATCGGGATGTACCGGCGGGCCTTGGGGGGATTCCGCGTTGTGTACGGCGAGTTCCACGCGCACACGATTGCGAGCCGGAACTCGCTCAGCGGAGCGTTGCTGAACGCGGGGCGATTCGCGGAGTGCCGGGATTTGCTCCAGGAAGAGCTCGAGCTGCTGGGTCAGCAACAGTCGGCGCCGGCGGATCGTCGGCGCGCGGTGGTGCGAGCACTGGGGATCCTGTACGAGAAGTGGGACGCAGCGGAGCCAGGCCAAGGGCACGGCGCGAAGGCGACCGAATGGAAGACCACACTCGAGGCTCTGCCGCCGGAGCCGGCGAAGGCCCCGAAGTAACGCCAAAAAGAACAACGCCCGCCGGAGACCGGCGGGCGTTGAGGGGGACTGCGAGGTGGGCCTTAGGAGGCCGCGCCTTCCTTTTCCTTGCGGAGCTTGGCGGCGAAGGCGGTGCGCTTGTCGGCCTTCTTGCGACGGACGCTGAGGCGACCGCCGATCTCGGGGCCTTCGTTCTCGGAGTTACCGACGAACTGGAGGACGCAGAGGGGGGAGGCGTCGCCGATGCGGAACTTGGCGAGCTTGACGATGCGGGTGTAACCACCCTTGCGGTCGCCGAAGCGGGGGGCGACGCGGCTGAAGATGTGCTTGACGACCTTGGGGGCCTTGCGGATTTCACCGTAGCGGTTGCGCTCGACCTCGGAGCTATCCGGGAGGTCGAAGAAGCCGGTGGTGCGGTCGCGCTGCTCCTGGACGTGGGCCTTTTCGGGCTCGCTGGCGTCGCGAGCGACGAAGAGCCAGTCGAAGCCACGACGGTCGCCGCCGAGCATCTGGATCACACGCCGACGGGCGGCGAGGTCGCCGCGCTTGGCGAGGGTGACGATCTTCTCGATGAACGGCTGGAGGCACTTGGCCTTGGGGATCGTGGTGACGATCTGGCCGTGCTCAAAGAGGCCGCACGCCATGTTGCGAAGCATGGCTTCGCGGTGCGTGGAAGTACGGCCCAGACGATATCCTGCCCTGCGGTGACGCATACCTAGCTCCGAACCAAGCCCATCCCGCGAAATACGGGGTGGGGAGTATAGCCAACAGAATCAACCGTTCCCAGGTCCGCTATGCCTCAAGAGGGCATGACTGGCGGAGGAACGGAGACGCCCTCGGGCAGCGTCATACCAAGGTCCAAACCCATGTCCTGCAGCTTCCGCTTGACCTCGCGGAGGCTGGTGCGACCGAACGACCGCAGCTTGAGAAGGTCGGCATCTGTCTGGGAGACGAGTTGCGCGACGGTCTCGATGCGGGCGGATTCGAGGCAGTTGCTGGCGCGAACGGAGAGCTCGAGCTCGCCGATGGGCATGTTGAGCTTGCGGATGAGTTCTTCGTCGACGCTGGCGGCAGCGGCGGCCTCGTCACTGACGCGTTCGGCGCCGATGTCGAAGTACTGGACGAAGGGGTTGAGATGCTTGCGGAGGATCTTGGCGGCCTCGACGAGAGCCATCTCGGGGGTGACGGTGCCGTTGGTCCAGATCTCGAGGGTGAGCTTGTCGTAGTTGGTCTTCTGACCGACGCGGGTTTCCTCGATCTTGTAGCGGACGCGCTGGACGGGAGAGAAGATGGAGTCGACGTAGACGAGGCCGAGTTCCTGCTCTTCATTGGGCTGGATGTGCTCGGCGCCGGGGACGTAGCCGCGACCCTTGGTGACCTTGAGCTCCATGTCGAACTCGACGGGCTCGGTGAGGGTAGCGATGACCATGTCCTTGTTGAGGATGGTCACGGCGGTGTCGGCCTGGATCATGTCCGCGGTGACTTCACCGGGGCCACGGGCGGCGAGGCGCATGGTCTTGGGCTCATCGCCTTCGAGCTTGACGATGAGGTTCTTGACGTTGAGGACGATGTCGGTGACATCTTCCATGACGCCGGGAATGCTGGAGAACTCGTGCTGGACGCCCTTGATTTTGATGCTGGAGACAGCGGCGCCTTCGAGGCTGCTGAGCAGGACTCGACGGAGGCTGTTACCGACGGTGGTACCGAAGCCGTGCTCGAACGGCTCGACGGTGAAACGGCCGTAGATGTCACTGCCGCGGAACTTGGAATCCGCGAGGACACGCGTGGGGAGCTCGAGACCGCGCCAGCGAACTCTCATGGTCATGGTGCACAATCCTGCCCGGCGAACGATCGTGAAGATCGAAGGACAGCGGGTCACGGCCTGATGAGTCCCCGCCGGGAGGGACGGTCGGCCTTCAGTTCCACTGTCCGAACACTACGAACTCGCCCGTTGGGGGCGGGGGTATCACGGGAAGGCGGCGAGGCTTAGACGCGACGACGCTTGCGGGGGCGACAGCCGTTGTGAGGTACGGGGGTGTGGTCCTCGATGGCGGTGACGCGGAGACCGGCGCCGGTGATACCGTTGACGGCGCTTTCACGGCCGGAGCCGGCGCCCTTGATGCGGATCTCGAGCTCGGTCATGCCCATCTTGCGGGCCTTGCCTCCGGCGGTTTCAGCGGCGCGGGTGGCGGCGAAGGGGGTGCTCTTACGAGCGCCCTTGAAGCCGATGGTGCCAGCGGAGTCCCACGCGAGGGTTTCGCCGTTCATATCGGTGATGGTGACGATCGTGTTGTTCTGGGTGGCACGGATGTGCGCGATGCCACGAACGACGTTCTTGCGGACTTTGCCCTTCTTCGCCATCTTGACCTCCGCGGATCAACCGACACGGTGTGTCGTACCCGCAAGTGAAAGCCGCGCCCGGGAAACGGGCGCGGGTGAGAAACTGGATTACTTGGCCTTGACGCCCTTCTTGCCGGCGACGGTCTTCTTCTTGCCCTTACGGGTACGGGCGTTGGACTGGGTGCGCTGGCCGCGAACGGGGAGCCCCTTGCGGTGGCGGTCGCCGCGGTAGGAACGGATTTCCTTGAGCCGCTGGATGTTCTGCTGGACCTGGCGGCGGAGGGCACCTTCGACGAGGTAGTTCCCGTCGATGATGGCGTTGATCTGGGCGAGCTTGGCCTCGTCCACATCGTTGGAGCGCTGGTCGGGATCGACGCCGGCTTCCGCGAGGATGTCCTTCGCGAACTTGGGGCCGATTCCATGGATGTACTGGAGCGCGAAGAGAATCTTCTTCTTGTCCGGAACGTCGATACCTGCAATACGGGGCACGCCGATTCTCCCTGTCATGAGCGACCGCGGTGCACGGGCACCGGAGGTCGGATGTCTATCAGCCCTGGACCTGCTTGTGCTTCGGATCGGCCTTGCAGATCACGCGCACTTTACCCTTGCGGCGCACGATCTGGCACGCGTTGCACATACGACGAACACTTGCTTTGACCTTCACAAGGCACCTTCCACTTTCTGCCGGTCACATCGATACGAGCGTAGTCCCTCGCGCGTCTGCGCAGAGGGGGAGGGGATGATAGGCCTGACAACCGCCCGAGTCATCCACGAAAAGTCATTGTCCGCGACGGCCGGCCCTTCGGGAAGCGGGCGGGGGTAGAGAGAATCAGTGGCGGAAGGTGATTCTGGCCTTGGAGAGGTCGTAGGGGGAGATTTCCACGGTGACGCGGTCGCCGGGGAGGATGCGGATGTAGTTCATCCGCATCTTTCCGGAGACGTAGGCGAGCACCTCGGACTTCTGCTCGTTGGGAAGGCGAACCTTGAACATGGCGTTGGGGAGAGCTTCCGTCACCACCGCCTCGAACGTGAACTTATCGTCCTGCTTTCCC
>JBEIUO010000230.1:0-5105 GCA_040374335.1 Phycisphaeraceae bacterium | reverse complement strand
GATGGTGAGGCGGATTGCCGCGATGATGGAGGATTCGGAGAGGGTGACGAGGGGTTCGGTGAGCAACGCGGGGGACTCCGTGGAATGCGGGGATGGTATGGGGGCGTGAAGGGGAGGCGTGGTATTCTGGGGAAGGGAGGGGCGGCTGGATGATGAGGCGAACGCGGGTTGGCTGTGAAGGTGCGGGTGAGGGAGGGGCGAGAAAGAGGAGTGCGCGATGAAGGGTGAAGTGACGCGTGAGCACGAGTGGTTGAAGCAGTTGGTGGGCGATTGGACGTACACGGCGGAGTGTGTGATGGGGCCGGGCGTGCCAACGGTGACGCATCAGGGGAAGGAGACGGTGCGGATGTTCGGGGAGGTGTGGATGCGTGGGGAGTCGCGGATGGAGATGGACGAGGGCGTGATGGAGTCGGTGATCACGCTCGGGTATGACACGGCGAAGAAGAAGTTTGTGGGGAGCTGGATTTCGACGGTGATGACCACGATGTTTCGGTACGAGGGGGAGCTTGATGCGAGCGGGAAGGTGTTGCCGCTGAACTCGCGGGGGCCGAGCATGACGGAGGCGGGGAAGGAAGTGGAGATGCAGGATGTGATCGAGATTCGCTCGAAGGATGAGCGGGTGATTTGGTCGCAGATGAAGATGGACGACGGGACGTGGATGCGGTTCATGACGGCGACGTATCGCCGGGCGGGGACGTGATGGGGATGAGCGGCGGGGATCTGGAGCGGCTGGCGAGCGTGCTGGTGGGGCACTGCGCGCGGGTGCGGCGCGGGGACCTGGTGACGATTGTGGCGGACGTGGGCGCGTGGGCGGGGGCGGAGGCGGTGTTTGCGGAGGTGTTGCGGGCGGGGGGGCATCCGGAGGTGTGGCCGCGGAGTGAGGGGTTGCAGGAGTTGGTGTTGGAGCATGGGGGCGAGGAGCAACTGAGGTGGGTGTGTCCGATCGAGCGGAAGCGGCTTGAGTTGTGTGACGTGTTGATGGTGCTGCTGTGTCCGGCGAATACGCGGCGGATGACGGGGATGGATGCGGGGCGGATGGCGATGCAGAGCGCGGCGCGGCGGGGGTTGATGAGGGATTCGATGCGGCGCGCGGCGGAGGGGAAGATGCGGTACGTGCTGAGCGTGTTGCCGGGGCAGGCGGGCGCGCAGGAGGCGGGGATGTCGCTGCGGCGGTATGCGGAGTTCGTGCGGCGCGCGGGGTTTTTGCATCGCGAGGACCCGCTCGCGGCGTGGCGGGAGTTGGAGGCGAGGCAGGCGCGGATGTGCGAGTTTTTGCGTGGGGCGCGTGAGTTGCGGTTCAAGGCTCCCCCACTACCGGGCGGCGAGGGAACGGACCTGCGGGTGGATGTGAGCGGGAGGCGATGGGTGAACTGCGCGGCGGGGGAGAACTTCCCGGATGGCGAGGTGTTCAGCGGGCCCGTTGGAGCGGATGGGGTGGTGGAGCTTGAGTACCCGGCGGTGTACAAGGGCGTGGCGGTGGAGGGCGTGCGGCTGCGGTTTGCCGGGGGGCGGGTGGTGGAGGCGAGTGCGCGGCGGAACGAGGGGTACTTGGTGAAGATGCTGGAGATGGATGCGGGCGCGCGGGTGATGGGCGAGATTGCGCTGGGGACGAACCCGGAGATACGCGGGTTTACGGGGGATGCGTTCTTTGACGAGAAGATTGGGGGGACGTTTCACATCGCGGTGGGCGCGGGGTATCCGGAGACGGGGAACACGAATCAGTCCGGGTTGCACTGGGACATGGTGAGCGACCTGCGGCGCGGGGGGACGATGCACGCGGATGGGGAGTTGGTGCAGGAGAACGGGAGGTTTGTGCGGGAGGGGTGGCCGGGGGCGTGAGTCCCCCACTGCCGTGAGTTTGGCGTGGGGCGAGGGCGGAGAGTTTGCGATGCGCGTAGACGACGGCGTCAGAGGGCGCGGATCTGAGCGATGATCCCGGGGTCTTTGACTTCGGTGTCGCGGGCGAGCATGAGGGCTTTGCTGATGATCTCGGCGGTTTTGGGGTCGTTGTCGGCGAAGGGGAGGAAGATGCGGCCGCGGTGTTGGCTGTGGACGGGGACGACCCAGAGTGTGCCGCCGGGCATTTTGTGGATGGTGCCGCTGCCGAGGTGGAGGGCGTAGTCGGCGAGTTGGCCTTTGATGATGGCGCGTTGCTTCTCGATGCGGACGTTTTTGAGGGAGAGGAGCGTGCAGGTTTCGAGAAGGAGGGCGGAGCGCATCTCGACGGTGCTTTGCGTTGCTTCGGGGTCGACGGCGCCGCGATGGGCGACGCTGACGACGAGGTCGAGGTCGCGCATGATCTCGCTGAAGACGCGAGGGGGGACTTCGGTGACGGGAAGGGGGTCTGAAGATCCGGCGCGGGTGAAGGAGCAACCGGCAAGGGTGAGGCCATCGATCTCGGCGGGGGTATGGAAGCCTTCCTCGAACTCGACGTGGACGGTCACGCGTTCGTGGTGGAAGGTGCGTTGGACACCTTCTTCGGGGCGGGCGACCCAGCCGCGGGAGCCGAAGAGTGCGAGGGCTTGGCGGGGTTGAATTTGTTGGCCGGCGTAGCGGGTGGTGCGGGCGGCGGCGGGTTTGGAGGCGGGTTTGGTTTCGGCGGCGGTGGGCGTGTAGAGCTCGCGGAAGACTTGCTTGAAGGGTTGGACGCGTTCGGCGCGGAAGCAGTCCTTCTGCCAGTCGTGCCAGTTCTTGGAGGCGAGGAGGTCGAGGGGGTGGGCGATGCGGAGTGAGTCGGTTGGCTTGAGGGGTGTGAGCTTGCCGTCGTGCGAGCGAAGGACCTTGCCGTTCTTGTCGGGGTATCCCATGAACGAGGCACCGGACTTGGCTTCGCCGACCATGACGAGTCTGGTGATGGCGAACTTGAGGAGCGGGTGGTCGAAGAGGGTGACGAGTTCGGAAGCGGTGAAGGAATCGGCGCGGCACATGGCGGCTTCGAGACCGGCGCGGATGCGGGAGCCTTGGCGGCGGAGTTCGGGGAGACGTTCGGCGAGGGCGGCGACGCGTTTGTCTTTCTTGACGGTGGGCGGGATGGATTTGAGAAGTTTGCCGGCTTTGGTTGCGGTGAGAGAGGGCGTGCCGTCGGCGTCGACGGCGAGGGTGACGAGGGTGTCGCCGACTTTTGCGGTGACGGGGCCTTTGGCGAGGTCGCCGAACTCTTCGATATCCATTGCCCACTGGAGGCGGAGGGGGTCTGGGTAGCCGGCGGTTCGTGCCAGGTTTTCGAGGCCGATCTCGACGGCGCGTTTCTCGCTGGTTTGCAGCATGGAGCCGCCGTGCTTGCGGCTGGTGCGGCGCATCTCCTGGAGCGTTTTGTAGCGGGCGAGGACTTGTTTGCGGCCGGCGTCGCCGCCCGTGATGGCGAGGAGGCCGAGGGCGCGGGCGGCGTCTTGGTGGCGCTTGGTGGAGATGCGGGTGGTCAGTTCCTTTTGGGTGAGGTCGCCGAGCATGGCGTCGGCGAAGAGCTTGGCGCGGACGTGGCCGGTGCCGCTTGCGGCGTACTTTGCGGCTTCGTAGAGGACTTCCCATCGCTTGGGTCCGAGCTGTTTGTACGAGCGATCGAACCAGGCGCGGTCGACTGCGCCGTCACCGAGGTTCGCGGCGGAGATGGGCGTGAGTTCGGCGACTCGGGCTTCCCAGGCTTCCGGTCCTTCGTCGGGGCGGAACTCGTACTTGCGTTCTTTGGTGTGGGCGCGGATCCAGAGGACGGCTTCTTCGAGGCCTCTCCACCCGATGGTGTGTTCGACGTGCGCGGCCCAGCGGGGTTGGTAGAGCGCGAGTTCGACGAGGCGCTGTTCGGATAGGCTTGCGGCTTTCGCGGCGGCGGCGAAGGCAGCGGGAGTGTCATTTGGGCCGGGGCGGGATGCGCGGATGATGGTGCTGAATGACGCGGCCTTGCTGGTGTCGTTGTAGATGTAGCCGCGGATGAAGTTGAGTTTGCCGAGCGCGGCGAGCGTGGGGATGACGGCGTCGATGCCGCCGGAGGGGTTTACATGGAGCGCATGCGGGGTGGCGGGAGAGGGGGCGTCGCCTCGGGCGAGTTCGACTTGGAGGATTCGGGTGCGGAGCGTATCGAGAAGGGCGTCGAGGCGCGGGGAGTTACGGAGGGTTTCCCACTCGGGGCGGTTGCCGGGGAGTCGGAGGCGGAAGATGCGGCCGAGATCGATGTAGTCTTCGCCGCGTCCAAAGCGGAATCCTTGAGTGGACGTGATGCGGAGGAGCAGTTCCCCGTCAGAGACATCGCCGGCTTCCCACAGGGGGAGGATTTCGTTAAGGGTGGGCTTAAGGTTGTCGCGGCCGTCGGGCGGGGCATCGTCGCCACTGGGCGCGGGCGGGAGGTGGGTGGCGACGACGTCGACGGCGGCACGGAGGATGCCTTCGAGTCGGCGGATGTTGGCGGTCTCGCGAGCGGCGTCGAAGCAGGCGGGGCAACTGCGGTAGAGTTCGAGCCATGCGAG
This sequence comes from Phycisphaeraceae bacterium, assembly GCA_040374335.1. Lineage (GTDB taxonomy): Bacteria > Planctomycetota > Phycisphaerae > Phycisphaerales > UBA1924 > JBEIUO01. The sequence continues at coordinate 648 of JBEIUO010000230.1, read as the reverse complement.
GGCGCTGAGATCGCGGGCTCCCTTCTCGTGGGCGCGGAAGCGTGTGTCACCGGGGCGGAAGAAGTCGCGTCGCTGGACCGCGCCTTCGATCTGGTTGAGGATGAATTCTGGCGCGTCGGAGGGGATGAGACGGAGCAGCCAAGCGAGCAGGAGCAGGACGGCTCGATGGTGTGTGAGGTACGACTGGTCGCGCGTGATGAGTTTCTTAAGATCATCCTCCCATCCGCACCGGCTCCGGAGGAGGTTGCGGTCTCCGACGACCTCGAGCACGAGCCATGCTTCGAGAATCGCGCGGGCGTTGTCGGCGGAGGCCCATGGGTTCGCGGCGAGCCAGGGGTCGATGAGCGATTGCAACTGGCAGCGGGGCCGATCTCGCTCTCGTGTGGTTGCTGAATCCGGCAGCAATCCCCAGGTGTACTCCAGTGAGCCGAGCAGGAAGGTCTCTCCCGGTGCTCCTGCTTCCGCGTGGGCCGAGTTCTTGTGCTGGAGTTCCATCGTCGCGTTGGCTTCGACGAGGGTGTTGAGGGAGCGGAGCACGTCGATCGCGGCGGGGGAAATGCGGACGTGGGGGAACGCTCGGAGTTCAGGGAGTGGGCGCGGGGTAACGGAGAGAGCGAGGCCGAAGGCGTCGGCGGGGGTGGCGACGGT
>JBEIUO010000627.1:0-2518 GCA_040374335.1 Phycisphaeraceae bacterium | reverse complement strand
GATGTGCTGCGTGGATCGCCAGGAAGAGGGGTCGCCCATGAGGGACTCGCGCGTGGCGAGGAGGGCGGCCTGCTTGGCGTTGGAAGCGTTGGTGGCGACACCGAAGACGTCGGCGACGACGGTGGGGGAGTGGTAGACGACGGTTGCGCGGCAGTTGGGGGCGACCTTGAGGGCGCGCATCATCGTGACGAGGTGTTCGTCGAGGGGGCGGAGGCCTTTGGCCCAGACTTCCTCCCACTGCGCCGGGTCGATGAACGTGCGTTCGAACTGATCTACTGCGCGACCGCGCAGCGTCGCCATGCGCACGCAGGAGGGAGAGATGCCGATGACGATTTGGTCGGTTCTGAGCACGGTGTCACCTCGGGCCACGGGGGCCGTGAATTTCATCGTCAAGTTGCAGTCGCGGGATCAGGAGAAGTCTGGAGCCCGGACGATCAAAGATCGTCGAGCGTGACCTTCACGCGGCGGACGGAAGGTCCGGAAACACCGTCGACGATGGCCTCTCCAGCGGCACCGGCGGTGGGTACCTGCGTGAAGGAGAGGGTGGCGTCACCGAGGGTGATTTCAGCTCCGGCGACGGGCATGGTGAGGCCGGCGTTGGTGCATCGGACGATGATGACGGCGCCGGACTCGGCGGCGTAGAAGGCCTGGGCGGTCTTGACCTGCATGGCACCGACCTCGGCCTCGTCGCCGCTGGCGACTACGGAGCCGATGGCGGCGATGTTGATGACGGCGAGGAGGAGGACGACGGCGGCGATGCCCATGCCGCGTCTGGAGTTGGGGTGCTTCATGGTGTCATCCTCACGCGGGGGAGTACGGCGCAGGTGAGGACGAACTCGCCCGAGGTGATGGTGACGTGGATGCGTTGGGCGAGAGGCGCGGTGGTGGCGGTCTTGCCATCGTCGGCGATGTACTCGAGTTTGAAGGAGTCGACGTCGGGGCAGAGGAGGACGGTTTTACCGGCGCCGTCGAGGAGGAGGAGGCGACCGGACTCGAGGACGACGCCGCGACCGTCGGAGAGTCTGAGTGCGACGGAGTCGCCCTCGGCGGCGAGATTGCCGGAGACGGTGTCGAGTTCGATGTCGCGGAGGAGGCGGACGATCCGCTCCATGGCGTAGCCGATGCGTTCGGTGGTTGAACGCGCGGCGGAGGCCTGGGCGTACCCGTCGGCGGCGCCGGAGATGGTCGGCGCGATGGTGGCGGCGATGATGCCGATGATGATGATGCTGAGCATCGCCTCGAGGAGGGTGAACGCGCGGCGGGGATGGGCGTGGGAGTGGTTCACAGGTCGGAGACCATGGCGACGAGGGAGAGGGAAGCGGAGTCCTCGGAGGCGGAGGGGTACGTGACGGTGACGGTGATCTTGCGGAAGACGTTTTCAGAGACCGTGCCGCTCACGATGCCGGCGGCGTTGACTTCGGACCCGATGGAGACGGAGTAGGACATGCCCATGTCGGCGTAGGTTGATTGGAGGGCGCTGATCCTGGCTTTCAGGCCGGTGGTGGGGGTATCGAGGTAGGTGGAGGAGGAGGCGAGTGCGGGGTAGCCGAGGGAGGCGTTGGTACTCGCGACGTCGGCGAGGATGGACTCCATGACGAGCGTGGCGAGCGTGGTGGCGCGCATGGCGTTGATCGCGTCGGCGCGTCGCGATGTCGCTTGGTCCATGAACACGAGCGATGGCGGGACCGCGAGGGCGAGGATGATCACGATCGCAACGACCTCGATCAGCGTAAACGCGCGGCGGGAGCTGTGTGCGGTGCTGTTCATCGCTCGATCGCCCCCGAGTAGCGGATGACGCTGATGGTGGAATCATCTTCGAGGGTGAGCACGGCGTCGTGCGAGCAGTTCGATACCAGCGTGCCAGCGGTGTTCCGGAGCTGCGGGGTACCGTCGACGCCGAACCAGATGTACGCGGCACTCGGGTACGAGCCGTCACCGGCCTGGAGCGTCTTCACGGTGACGCCGGGATAGGTCGCGGCGAGGATGAGGGCGTCGAGGTCTCGGCCGTCGGCGGCTTGGGAGGTCGAGGGTGCCGCCCCGGTGGTGGTGATCTCGTAGGGGGTCAGCGTCTGGGCGTTGAGATCGACGAGCACGGCGTGAGGGCGGCCTTCGGAGACGGCGCGGGCGCGGCTGCGGGTGAGGAGGCGTTCGATCTCGTTGAGGGCGGCGGCGCGGCGGGTGTCGGAGAGGGAGGAGAAGGCGGGGACGGCGGAGGCGGCGATGATGCCGATGATGACAATGACAATCGCGAGCTCGAGAAGCGAGAAGCCGCGGCGGGGGCGGTGATGGCTCGGTGAGCAACGCATGGCGTCAGAGTTCGTTGGCCTTCTTGAATCCGCCGCTCCCGTCGGGGACGTTGGTTTCTTCCATGGAGTTGGCGTAGAAGACCGCGACGGGCGGGTTCGCGGAGTTGTCCATGTAGTAGTTCCATCCGAACTTCTCGACTCCGTCAACGGAGCGGGAAGCGGCGGCGGAAGAGGAGACTTCCTGGATGAGGGAGCTGTTGTTCCAAGGATTG
>JBEIUO010000344.1:0-3999 GCA_040374335.1 Phycisphaeraceae bacterium | reverse complement strand
CGCGTCGACCTCCGCCAGCTCCTCACGCCCATCAGCGCCGCCCGCGTGCTTCGCGGCGGCACCGGCGTCGATCCCTTCACCCTTGCCGCCGGCGACTTCGCGTCCGGTGCAGATCTCGAACTCCGCCGCCACCCGGATGAGTTCCTCGCCCCGCTGCACAAGCGGTTGGACAGCTACAGCCTCGGCCTCGCGTGGGTCCGCCCCTCCGGCGGCAACCCCGCCGCGAGCCCGTTGATCCGCGCCCAGCGGTTCGAGGCCCGCAAGGCCGCGCAGACCGCCACCGAGGCCCTCTTCAAGGCCTACACCCGCGTGCTCGATGGCTCGCCCCGGTACCGCACGGAGGATGCGATCGAAGAGCTCCGCATCGCCAAGTGGAGCCAGGACGAGATGAGGACGGCGTTCTACGGCTGGCAGGGACCCGAGCTCGCGCTCCGCGCTGCCGCCCACCTCGCGATCAACGCCGCGGACATGCGAGACATGGACCGCGCGTACATCCTCGGCAACGTCCCGACCGCTGAGAACCGCTTCGAGCTCCGCAACCCCAAGCCCAAGGCGATCGTCGCGACGGACGATCCGCACCCGGAGGACATCTTCCTTACGGAGACGATCGCGCCCACCGTCGCTCAGTTCACGCTCTACAACAACGAAATCGGCGGACTCGGCCAGCCCGGCGAGCCCGGTGATCGCGCCCGCTTCGAGACCGAAGCCAACATCCTCTACCCCAACGACAACGACCCCAACGACCCCGAGAACGACTTCGCGGTCCGCCTGGACGTCCCGAAGGACTCCGCTCGGCTCATCGTTCAGCCCGGCACCAACCCGTCTCTCCCGGGCAACATCACGACCGATCGTCTCAAGCTCTACGGCGTCGAGGCCCAGCCCTTCGTGACCGAAGTCGCCGTGTTCACGACCTACATCGATATGCCCCGGGCCGACCGTGGCAACGACGAAGGCCTCGATCCCGCCGACATCGACGGCCCGCTCGCCTTCGGTAACGCCGACTTCATGTACCGCGTGCTCGCGTTCAAGCTCGTCAACCCCTTCGAGACCACGCTCAAGGCCGACTACCTCAAGTCCTGCTTCGTCCGTTTCGCCAACGACACCTACCGCCTCAGCCCGGCCGAGTCGAGCGTTACCGACAACGAGTTCGTTATCGAGCCATTCGGCACCCGCGTCTTCTACGTGCTGCTCAACGCCGGCAACCCGACCGCGGGCACCGGCTACTACGAGACCGTTCTCGCACGCTTCCCCCTCACCAGCCTCCCCGCGGGCGTCCCCGAACTCCGCCGCGCGGTCGAGACCACGATGGGCGCGGGCATCGACGCGACCCCGTTCATGATCCTCCCTGTGGACGAGGCCACCAACCTCCCCGTGCTCCCGAACCTCGACTTCTTCGACGGCGCTCGCAGCGACTACGTCAGCCTCGAAGTCCAGCTCTGGCGCGAGGCTCCCGCCTCCTACTACAACGGCATCAACCCCTTCACCCCCGCGAGCCTCAGCCGCAACCAGCTCCTCGACCGCATGCGTCTGCCCGCCGAGGGCTACGACGTTCTGCACGAAGGCACCCGTCTCGACGGCCTCGTCGAGATCTCCGGCACCGACAACACCAACAACGATCGTCCCTACTCGATCACCCTCTTCGGCGCCTTCTCGCGTCCCTGCGATCCCGCGATCTTCACCGCCTACGGCTCCGGTGCCGCCGAAGGCGTCCCCGACGGCGCGTTCCCCGCGTACTGCTTCGAGCCCAAGGACGCCAACTCGCGCCCGGGCGGCACCACGTGGAACTTCCCCACGCCCCGCAACGTCGAACGCTCGCCCCGCGGCACGCTCAGCCAGGGTGACTTCAACAACAACGCGACCACCCTGTCTCAGGGCCTCTGCGGCGGCGAGTCTGTCTCCGAGTGGAAGGACAACATGAAGGGCTCGACGCCCTCCGAGATCGTCCTCCACAGCCTCGCGATCAACCCCAAGTTCCCCGTCGTCCCCGAAGACTTCGGCGGACCCACCGATCTCGTCGCCGCGAAGGAGCGCTCGATCGCCGATCCCTCGCGTGCTCCGGCTTCGACCATCGATCCCGGCAACCCGCTCAACACCGTCCGCAACGCCGCCACGTACGCGATGCTCAACCGCATCACGCTCCCGGCGGTTCGCTCCGACGTCGCCGGTGACAAGGCCACCGGCCCCATCATCCCCTCCCGCCCCTCCGACCTCCTGACCCCCCTCGCCTTCGGGCCGGCCTTCAACTACCACGAGTCCGCCGGCCTCTCACCCTTCGACTTCTACCAGCAGGCCTCCTGGCGCTGGGCCACGCTCGGTGAAACCGCCGCCGCGGCAATGGGCTACTTCCAGGTCTTGAGCGCTCCCACCCTCCTCGATACCGACCCCACCTACGCCTACCTCCCCCGCATCGAACTCGCATCCGGTCGCGAGATCTACCACCTCGACCGCGGCCACCTCCGCATCGATGACTACGTCCCCTTCTACGACCGCGACAACGATCAGAAGTTCGACACCGTCGCCGACCCCAACGCCGACCCCGGCACCACCGAGGACGAGCTCACGCTCGCGGAGTCCGCTCCTCTGGCGATGCGTGTCTTCGACTACTTCCACGGCTTCGACCGCTCAATCAAGCTCGACATGACCCGCAGCGCGCCGGGCGTCGTCAACATCAGCACCGCTCCCCTGCCGGTGCTCTCGGTCCTCCCCTGCACCGCTCCGCCCACCAACCTCGCGGGCCGCGATGAAGTTCAGACCCTCACGCTCACCAATGCGGTCGGTTCCTACACCATCACCTTCAACGGCGACCAGTCCATCCCGATCAACCCCGCCGCGGGTGTCGGCGGTCTCATCGCCGGCATGAACTCCGTCCCCGGGCTCGTCAATAACTTCAGCGTCTCCGGCTCCGGCTCCGGCGGTGACTGGTTGTTCCAGATCCAGTTCCAGAACGCCCTCGGCCAGGCCGACATCAACGCACTTTCCATCCAGCCCTCCTTCTCCTCCGGCTCCGCGACCATCACCGACAACGTGGTCCGCGGCCGCGCCGGTGCTGGCAACAGCGGATGGTTCGAACCCCCGCTCACCGGGGCCCTCAGCTCCAAGGTCGACATCGCCTCGACCATGCTCAGCTACCGCGACAAGCTCCCCGTCAACCTCCGCCAGCCCAGCTACGCGTACAACATCCCCAAGACCGCAGGCTCTGGCGAAGGCGGAGCGACCGTCGACGTCTTCCGCATCAGCTTCGACGACGCCGGCCTCAAGCAGGACGTCGCGGGTACTCCCGACGACTGGACGTCGTGGTCGGCGCGGCGCACCGTAAGCCAGATCACCGGCCTCAACGAGCAACCCGGGTTCCGGTCGCTCGCCGAACTCATCGGCATCCGCGTCCGCGAGTTGCCCACCCTTCAGGCCACCGACGGCCGGTACAACTCCGGCGATACCTACCCCTTCACCCGCCTCGGCAACGAGCAGTGGCCTCGCTTCTTCGGCCTTCCCACCAACATCGACTTCCTCGGCTTCGACCTGAACGGCGGCCCCGGCGCCGCCCCGCCCGCCCCGGGTGACAACGTCGGCAACGCCCGCCTCGCGTCCTACCCCGGGCTGAACGACACCTACTACCAGCGTCCCTTCGAGAACCCCCCGGCGAGCGGCCAGTTCTCGCTGGCCCACAACACCCCGCAAGTCCGCAACAGCTACGAGGAGCAGCTCCTCATCCTCAACGCGCTCGGCGATTCGGTCTCGATCCGCTCGGACATCTACATCGCCTGGTTCGTCCTCCACGGGTACAACGAGCAGGACTGCCAGATGGCCCCCAACAGCGCGACCCCGCTGGTCCCCTCGGTCGCCCGCCGCTTCGTGATGGTGATCGACCGCTCCAAGGTCGTCCGCAAGGGCGACAAGCCCGAGATTCTGCTCTTCAAGGAAGTTCCCTACGCCCCCTTCCAGTAATCGCCGAAAGACAAACAATCCTGAACGCGTTCGCAGGCCCGGCCCACGCTCCGG
>JBEIUO010000213.1:0-5368 GCA_040374335.1 Phycisphaeraceae bacterium | reverse complement strand
GGAACGCAGCCTCGCGCCATGGCTTCTTGAAGAACGAGAGGAAGGCCCTCGGCGCGCGAGGGGAGCACGAGAGTATCGGATTGAGCGAGCAAGGCGTCGACGCCGGCTGGATCCAGCGTGCCGAGCAGGCGGAGCGAGGGCTCGAGGCGTGAGGAAGCTCGCAGCGTTCCGGCGGCCGGACCGTCCCCGGCAACATGGAGCGTGTGGGGAATCGAGCGGCGGCGGAGCTCACGACAGAGGAGCGGAAGAACAGAGACTCGCTTGATCGGTTCGTCGAGGCGACCAACGTACGCGATGCGCAGCTCCCGCGAGGACGGTTTCGGGACACGGCGTTCTGGAATCGGCACGCCGTAGGCGATCTGCTGAACGTGAGAGGCTCTTGTTGGCAGGCGTTGATGAAGCTTGGTCGCAAGGGTTGCGCTGACGCCGACGAAACGGCTGATGATCGGGGCGTAGCGTTCCAACACGCGGAGTTCGTAGGGAGAGTCCAAGTGTGCCCAGCCGACGATGCGGAGAGCGGAGGCATCGGTTCGCATGAGATCGGCGAAGACGCCGTAGCAGTCACCCATGAGCGCGGGGAGTGCAACAGCGGGACAACCGAGTGCTACGAGTGCTTGTCGATACGCCGGCGCGTACACGTGCGCCTCACCGAGTGTCTCGTCCATGGGCGGGAGATGCGAGAGATCGAAGCGGAGGACGCGTTCGTCGAGCCTGTAGCTGCCGGCGGTGTCGCCCGTGCGAGGACGGTGGAGGAGCACGCCCACGCTGCGGCCGGAGCGTGCGAGCGCGTTCGCGAGGCGCACCGCCCACGTTGTCACGCCGCCGAGCGAGAGGCCGCAGGGAAGAGCGAACAGCACCGGGGCTGGCTGCGCGACGTTCACGATCGGAAGGGATCCTGGTCGAAGGCGAGGGCGAGGTACTTGCGGCAGACATCGGCCATGGACGGCGGGCGTGCGAGCGCGGCGTACATCGAGCGGTAACGGGCGACGTGATCGATCAACTCCGGGAGCTGCTGTGGTTGCTCGAACGGAACGCCACCGAACTCCGTGAGCTCGGGGTGGCCGCCGGAGGCGAGGTAGATCGCGGGCAGCCCGGAGGCGAGAGCCTCGATGAGCGCGTTCGAACACGGGTCGTTTCGGCTCGCGGTGATGTAGACATCCTGCGTGCGCAAGAAGGCACCGAGCGGCTCGCTGGCCATCGGTGGGAGCACTTGGATGTTGCGATACTCGCCCTTGAGGTTGCCGACGAACGTGAAGCAGACGCGGGAGTGATCGAGGTTGGCGTCGAGCCAGGCGTAGACCGCCGCGCCCTTGCCGGGATTCGGAGACCAGCTGGTAGCGACGAGGCGGATGCGGGAGTCGGAATCGTGCGGCTGGGTCGGCGGGTAGAAAATCTCAGGGTCGCAGGAGTTGATGAGGATGACGGGACGCACGGGTTCGAGACCGAGTTCACGGAGCGATCGCCGGGTGTGCCAACTCTGGATGACGGTGGCCGACGCGTAGGTCCGGTTGAACTCAAAGCACTTGCGATCGTCGTCGAACGACTCGGGCGTGCTGCGGATCAGGCTGATCGGACCGTCGATTCGGTGGACGACGCGGGCGGTGTTCGGCGGCACTTCGCGGGTGAAGCGGTCCATGTCGAACTGAACGCTGTTGACGATGTGTGCACCGATGCGATCCCCGGTCTGATTCTGGACACACTCGACGCCCTGGCGCGTCGCTTCTGCCTGCAGCGCGAGCATGAACTGATTGCCACCGCCCCACGGGGGTGGCGTGAACTTGTTCCACAGGGACATCACGCGCTTGGTGACAGGTACAACCACGGGAAGCGACGTGGCATCGTACGGCTTCATGTGTCGGAGCCCGGCGTAAATCTCCCGCCACGCCATGCTCGCGGCTTCGACCGAGTGCTTCATGCGCACGACGGCGCCCACGATAGGAACCGTGCGTTGGAGCGTGCGATGATCGATGTCGGCTTCGACGCGGTCGACGGCTTCGACGACGTCATCGAAGAGGCATTCGTGCGGGAGGAGATCCGGCGCATGACCAACGCGAGAGCTCAGCACGGCACGGGACGCGGCGCCGGCCTCGAGCACTGCCCGGGGCCCGCCCTCGTTTCGGCTCGTGACGAGGCAGAGATCGGCAGGCGGTACAGAGACGCGAGCTCTTCGCGGGGGAGAATCGCGCGCGGGTAGTCATCGCCGGGGGCTGGGGAACCGGGGGAACACGAACGGAATGGCACGTGCCGCGAGCTCGCGCCGGAGCCAATGGCGGCGCGGACCCGCGAGGAGCGCGACGACGTTGCGGCCGCGACGGCGGAGCTCCGCGAGGACCTCGAGAAAGACATCGGGTCCCTTGACGAGCTTGGGCGCGAGATTGCCCGACGCGATGCCTGCACCTTCGGTGTCACGGTGGAAGTTCGCGATGACGTACGCGTCGCGCCCGCACGCACGCAGTTGCTCGCGGCAATCCGAGACTATCGGAGTTTCCGCGCGGGATGCCTCGAACACGGAGGCATCGACGGCGTATGGAACAAATGCGGCGTGCGCCCCCACTGCTCGCAGTTTGTGCAGGGCACTGCGTGATTGCGCGATCCAGAGGGACGTGCGAGCGGTCGCGCGGAGGAATCGCGGCTCGGACCAGCAACGCACGGGATCGCCAGCCATGTGGCAGATGATGCGGCGTCCGCGGAGTGCTTCCGCTTCGAGGTGCATCAGTGGTTCCCACCACACGGCGTGGATGATCTCCGCATCGGCCGGATCAGCGACGATGTTCGCGTGCGGACGGACGGCCTCCACCGTGAGGCGAAGGTCCTCGTCGACCGCCCAGCCTGCTTGATCGCCGTTGCAGAAATGGACGCGCGGGGCAGTCATCCACGCACCGCCCGAATGCCGTAGCCGGTGGCGTAGCTCCGGTAGTACTCGTGTGCGGACTCCGCGCGAGTGCGCTCCCAGGCGATGGCTTGATCGCGCAGGCGCCGAAGCGCTCCGAGGGCCTGATCGCGAACACCCGGCCAGAAGGTGCGCGTGTCGTCGAGGTGCTTGAACCAGCCACGGACAAACTCGGCGACGACGCTGGGCAGCATGCCCTGTTGCTCGACGGTTGCGTCGGCGAAGCCGCATTCGGCGAGGGTGCCTCGCCACCACTGCGGGGTGTAGCGGGCGATGTCAACGGGGTCGGGATGCACGCGGAAGAGGAACGGCGCGGTCGCGAGCAGCACACCTCCGGGCTTGAGGAGCCTAGCGGCCTCAAGCAGCGTCGCGCGAGGCTCGACCAGGTGCTCGACGACCTCGGCGAGAATGACGGTGTCAGCGTATGCGTCGGGGAGTGGCACCGAGGCTGCGTCGGCGAGTATGTCCGGCGACGCGGCGGGACTGGTGTTGACGGTGGTGACCGCGAGATCGAAGCGAGAGATGTCGAACTGGCCGCGTTTGCGTCCCTTGATGCCGCCGACGTCGACGACCCGGCAGCCCCGAGGAAGCGAGCGGACGTGGCGCTCGAAGAACTCGTCGACGAAGTACCGGCGCAGCGAGTAATCCAGCTTGTCGCTGCACGGACTGACGGTCTCGTGCGAGAGAAGATCCGGGTGCGACGCGTCGTGCGAGCGCGGGGCCATCGATGCGAGAGTCGAGTTGCTCACGGTGCTCCTGATCGGCAGTTGTCCGGGATCCGCTGGAGATTCTGCCCGCGCGATGCCAAGGCCACCGAACCGGATGCGAACTCAGCCGCCGCGACGCTTCGCGACGCACCAGTACTCCCCCCACACGGTGGTGAGCTCGCAGATCTCGAACCCGGCGGAACCGAGCTCCTGGTGGAGCTGTGCGGAGGTGTACTCGGTTTCGTGCGTGGGGTCGCATCGCCACTCAACGCCGAGTTCGCGCTTGTAGGGGACACGCCAATCCCGCTCGAAGGACGGGACGCGCACCAGCATGCGCGACGGGGAGTACCAGTCGCTCCAGAGTCGCAGTCGCTCCTCGCGGCGGTCGATGTGCTCGAGAACGTTGGAGAGCACCACCACGTCGAAGTGCCCCGCCGCGCGGCAGGTGGTGATGTCACCCACTTCGAAGGTGCAACGCTCTCGCACCTCCGCGGTCGTCGCCGCGGCTTCCGAGAGATCCACGTTCTGCTGCTTCCAATCGATCCCGTGGACGCGGGCGCCCGTTCGCTTCGCGATCGAGACCGCGAGTGCACCGACACCGCTCCCGAGGTCGATCACGCGATCGGCGTGGGTGGTATGTGCGACGAAGAAATCGTGGTACTTGAGGAGTCGGTGCTTGGGGTGAAGCCCGTCGCCGCCTTCTCGCGATGCCGCGATCGCGGCTTCGCCGAGCTGACCGTACAACTCGGAGTCGAGCGCGAGCAGGAACTTCGCGCGCTCCAGCGGCGGCAGCCGCTTCGCGAGGCCGTGGATGCTGCGGTTGAACGACCGGGCGAGCTCGATGGGATCGGCCCCGAGGGCGGAAGGATCCCAGCGGATCTCGGGGGCATGCTTGGTGTTCACGCGTACTCCGTGAGGTTGTTTCAAGGGGACTTGCGGGCGGCGAGGACGCGATCGCAGACTTCGCGCACGGCACCGTGGCCACCGGGCCGCGAGGTTGTCCACCGCGCGACACGAAGCACAGGGTCGTAGGCGTCGGCGACAGCGATCGGGAGGCCGACATGGCCCATGCACTCGAGGTCGTTCAGGTCATTACCGACGTACGCGACTTTCTTGGCTGTGAATCCACGCTCCTCAAGAACGCGCTTGAGAGCCGGGAGCTTGTCGTCTACGCCCTGGAGGCACGGCAGTTTCAGTTTGCGGCATCGTGCCGAGACGACGGGGTTCTCTTCCTTCGAGATCACCATCATCGGCACACCGGCGGCGTGCAGCATGCCGATGCCGAGCCCGTCCGACCGGTTGCACAGGACACCTTCGGTGCCGTCCTGCATGACGAGCACACGGTTGTCGGACATCACACCGTCGAAATCAAAGAAGATCATCTGCAGCGCGGCGAGCTCGGCACTTCCGACCGATCGCGCCTTCGGGCTGCTCTTGCGTGTGCCGCTGCTTCGCTTCGCCACGTCCTTGGTCCTTTCATACCGCCGCGCATGCGGTGGTCGCCTGTGTTTCTCGCATCAGTGCCTGCTCGTGAGCCTCGAGTTCGAGCTTTAGAACCGCGGGCAGACCGAAGTGTACCAGCGCGTGCGCAGACGCACGTTCACCCATCGTGATGCGGTCGCATTCGTTCTCGAGCAGCCCGCTGATCGCGTCGGCGAATGACCCCGGATCGGCCTCGGCCACAACGCCCGTGACGCCGCTTTGAACGACGCACCCGAGGCCCGGCGACGGCGCGACGACAACAGCCGCGCCCGTCGCCATCGCTTCGATC
>JBEIUO010000842.1:0-1120 GCA_040374335.1 Phycisphaeraceae bacterium | reverse complement strand
TCGACAACACCCGCGCCGCCCCGATCAACATCGTCGTGTGCCCGTCGTGCCCGCACGCGTGCATCACCCCAGGCACGCACGAGCTGTACGCCTTCCCCGTCCGCTCCTCGATCGGCAGCGCATCCATGTCCGCACGCAGCGCCACCGCCGCCGCGCCCCGACCCGCCGGCTCCGTCGCCGGCAAGTACCCCAGCACGCCCGTCCCGCCAACACCCGACTTCACCGCCGCGCCCACGCGCTCCAGCTCGCGCACCACAACGCTCGCCGTGCGATGCTCCTGGTACGACAACTCCGGATGCCTGTGCAGATCCCTCCGGATCTCGATCAGCTCCGGAAGCTCCTGCGCAATCAGTTCGTTCACAGTGTTCGCCATGGTGGTGGTGTGCATCGCCGCGAATCCTAAGCACACCTCCCCACGCGAGCGACCCCCGCCCAACGCCCGATCACCTCACCCCCTCCACTTACCCCCTCCACTCACGCCCCATCCACCGGCCGCCCCTTCACCGTCAGCCGCGCAGGATGCCCAAACCACGAGTTCTCCTTCGATTCCGGCGTGTAGTGCTTCGCCAACGCCTTCGTGACGTCCTCCATCGTCCCCGTCGCCGGCACCCACCCGCCTTCAACGTCCGGAAAGTCGAGCTTGCAGTTCTCGCACTTCTTCCCATCGTAAAACTTGATCGGACACCAGAACGACTCCACGTTCCGCAGCATCTCCGACCCCAGCGACCACACCCCCGTCATCCAGTCGCAATACAAACACCAGATCAGATCGTGCCCCACAAGCCCCTCGAACTTGTGCCGCGACACGTTCACCCACTCCCCGCTCTTGTACCGCGGAAACTTCACGATCCAGATCAGCGGCGGATACACAACCCACTCCGCCAACCGAATCATCCAGAACACCGGCACCGCGAGCGCCGTCACCCACACCGCCACGTGGTTCCGCGTCCGCCCCACCGTCCGGTTCAACTGCTTCACGATCCGAGGCCCGCGGGCCGCCTTCAGATTCGCCAGCTCGTGCAACCACCCCCACACCAGCACGCTCGTCACCTGCCCCACCACCGCCCCCAGCAGCCCAATCCAACCCGCCACCACCGGCCCCACCACCAGCGGCAGCACC
>JBEIUO010000242.1:0-4969 GCA_040374335.1 Phycisphaeraceae bacterium | reverse complement strand
TTATTCTCATGCTATATTCTTTTCGGAACTATGCTCTATCCAGAATACCATAAAATTGTCTTTGCTCAGAGACGTCAAAATCTTTTACGAAATCTTAAAGATTCTCAGCCATTTTTAATCATTCTTTACAATTCGCCCGTGTATCCTATAGGAGCCGACTTCGCGCCAGACCTTGTCCTTCCACCAGAAGACGCGGCCCGAAACCGAGCCGGGCCCCTCTCGCTCCAGTTGCTGCGTCACAGGGATCAGCGAGGCGAGGCTCTGCAGGATCGTCTCGCGCGTGCGGAGCGGCACCGCGAGGATCGCGTGCCGCACCGGCAGGCTCACCAGCGTCCCGAGTTGGCCGTGAAGCTGCTCGAACCGCTCAAATCGCAGCGCCCGCGCCGCGACGAGCACCGATTCGGCGAAGATCGAGTAGATCCCGTCCGGCTGCGCCGGGTCGATGGGAGAAACGTCGACCGTCGTAAGAGCCTCGACGTTGTCGATCGCCGTCTCGAAGAGGGTGTCGTTGCTCCGTCCCCATTCCTGGGCCTCTTCCACGGTGACGCTGCGGATGTGGTCGCTGAGGTTGAGCGCGAGCGTGGTCACGAGCCCGGGTAGATCCTCCCGGCAGATCATCGCCGAACGCGTTTCGCCCAGCGACTCAGGCTCCCAGATCCGCGCGACCAGCAGCTTGCGGACCTCGTTCCAGCCCCCGATGCTCGTCTTGAGATCCTGATGCTGGCGGTGAACGCGGTACAGACCCTCGAAGTGCGCCCCCACCAGCGCGGGCCACTCCTCCTCGGGAACGCTCGCACACGCCTCCGCGATGGTCGCCAGGCCCACCTCCGTCACGCGCGAATCCCCCGATCGCGCCCGCACGACGGCGTCGCTGATCACCACGCTCATCCCCTGGGCCTTGAACCAGTGCCGAACCTCCAGCTCAAAACGCTCGTACCGGTCTCGCGTGCCCAACGACCCCGCCCACGTGGGCGGCTTGTCGGGGTCACCCTCGGGCGGTCCCGGGTCGGCATCGAGTTCGTCGAACCAATCGTTCATCCCAACTCCTTGGCCCTTCTTCGTGGTTGGTGGGCAGCGTAGCACGCCCGCATCAGAACAGCTTTGCCACCGCCGCTCCCAGGCACAACAGACTGATCGCCGCCAGCCCAAGCTGCAGCAACAACTCCACCTCCCGTGGCAGCAGACGCATCACCGGCCTCAGCACCACCCAGATCGCCAGCATCCCCGCCGGCACCAGCCCCAGCCCCACTGCCAGCCACGGCGGGTTGTTCGCCCTCGCCACCCCGGAGAACACCACGCTGATCAACGCGACCGCCGCCCCACCAATCGCCCCGAGCAACACCACCACATCCACGAACCCGCCCTCGCTCCGCGCACTCACCGGTCGGCGCGATTCTGTCGCCAACTGGTACGTCGCCCCGCACGCGCACGCGCCATCCTGCAGCTCCGCCAGCGGCCGCTTGCAATGCCGACACTTCAGCCCGCGATCCGAAGCCACCCGCTTCAGCAACCCCAGATCCCGCTCCGGCTCCGGTTCCGGAACCTTCAGCCCGCACTCCGGGCACACGCCCAGCTCAACGCCCTGGAGGTCGTACCCGCAGCCGCGGCAGGGGGCGGAAGTTGTCGCGTTCAGCGTCACCGCGTGATTGTTGGCGCGTGGCGCGCCCGGGGTTGGCCCGCGAGGCTACGGATGTCCGCGAGGTGCCGATGCGCCCTGCGCTCGCATCTCCCCCCGCGCCTTGATCGGCTTGCACGGATTCCCCGCGCAGATCATCCCCGCGGGCATGTCCCTGCTCACC
Organism: Phycisphaeraceae bacterium; assembly: GCA_040374335.1. Classification (GTDB taxonomy): domain Bacteria; phylum Planctomycetota; class Phycisphaerae; order Phycisphaerales; family UBA1924; genus JBEIUO01. The sequence goes on along the minus strand of JBEIUO010000242.1, from coordinate 3,170 downwards.
ACCGCCCCCGCACCAATCACCGCGCTCTCGCCGATGACCACCCCCGGCAGGATCAGCGCCTTCGCGCCGATGAACACCTCCCGCCCGATGTCGATGTCCCCCACCAGCAGTGGCAGTTGCGGGTCCTGCAGGTCGTGCGTCCCGCCGCACACGTACGTGTGCTGGCTCACCACGCACCGCTCCCGCAACGTCACGTGCCCGAGGTTGTAGATCTCAACCCCCGGCGCAATCGCCGCCCGATCCTCCAGCGTGAGCTGCCAAGGAATCTTGATGATCGACGACGGATGAACGAACGGATTCCCCGAAATCCGACACCCAAACCGCCTCAGCCAAAAAAGCCGCCACCCGTTAAGCTGCTTCGGCGTCGTCCGGCACAACAGCCGATCCACAATGATCCACGCCAGCATCCCCAGCCGCTCCTTCAGCGACCACGGTGAAGCGTACCGATCCTTCTGGTCCGGGTTCTTCTGCCGAATCCTTCCCGCGTGCCCGCTCGGATATGCCTTGCTCGGGTCCGTCATGTGCGCAGAATCTCTCGGAAGTCCGCGAGGTACTGATCCGCGACAATGTCGTACGAAAACCGCTGCGACTGAGCCGTCGCGGCATCGCCCAGCCGCCGCGCGAGCTCGGGGTCCGCAACCAGTCGGCGGATCGACGCCGCGAGATTCGCCGCCAGATCGCCCGTGCGGTGGTTGTACGTCACGCCGTGCTCGCCATCGCGCAGGTAATCACGGAACTGCGGGATGTCGCTCACGATCGGCGCAAGACCGCACGCCATCGCCTCCATCGGCGCCACCGGCTGCGCTTCACCCTGCTCCGCGAGCGTCGGGTAGCAGTAGTACGTCGCCTCCTGGAGTGCCGCGGCCAGCTTCGCACGGTCGTAGATCGGCTCGTCCAGCACCAGCGGTAGTCCTTCGCCCGCGGCCTTCAGCTTCGCCACGTACTCCGGCCCGCCGCCGCCCCGCTCCACCGTCCACGGCCCGATGACCCGCAGCCGCAAGTCGGGGAACTCCGCGTGCAGCGCGCGGAACGCGTCAACCAGCACGTGCACGCCCTTCTCCGGGTGAACGCGACCGGTGTACGTGATCGTCCGACCGCCTCCCGACGCGTTCGCGTAGTCGCGCACCGCCGGTGGCTTGAAGAAACCCACATCGATCGGGTTTGGAATCACCCGCACCCGAGGTTTGAGCGCGGGCCGCTCCGCCGTGATCGCGTCGGCAATCGCCGTCGACACCGCCGACAGCCGATCTACCTTCGAATACAGCCACATGTGCCCTTTCGGCACCCGCTGCACGTTCATCGACACGCGTCCGGCCCGCGGCTTGACCAGCTTCACCATGCTCGGCAGCCAAAACGCGTTCGTCACCGCGATGTCCGCCTTCGGCATCCGCCGCAGCATGCTCCACGAGAACGCGGCATCCTTCATGATGTCCACGTACACGTTCTTGCCCTGCTTCCAACTCGTCAGCCGCAGCGTCCGCACGCCCTCGACCGTCTCATCCGCGGGAAGGTCCCCGTGGGCACGCGAAAGCACCAGCACCCGATGCCCCTTCCGCACAAAGTGCCGCGCAAGGTCGCCCCACACGCGTTCAACGGCACCCGCGGGGCCGGGCGGCGTCGGGAACCAGGGACCCGTGACGATCGTGATGTTGAGTGGCGTGTCCGTCATCAATCCTCGTCTACTTCTGTGCCGCGATCAGAATGTTGGTTGGGAAAAGTGTGTCGCGCACCACGCCGAGCTGAGACCCGCAGTTCGAGGACTCGACAACCTTCATCCCGGCCTTCTGAACCAGGCGACCGAGTGTCCCCGGCGTGAAGAACCGCAGGTGGACGTACTCCGGGTCGTAGTGCTTCTCGAACGCAAACGCCGCGATCGCCAGATTCTTCAACAGGCCGTGATAGGGCACCGTGAGCAGCGCCACCCCGCCCGGCTTGAGCACCCGCGAGATCTGCTCCAGCACGTACAGCGGTGAAAACAGGTGCTCCAGAACCTCCGAACACCACACCCCATCGAACGTCCCGTCCGGAAAGGGCATCGGCTGTGTCAGGTCGTGCGACAGAAACGTGCCCTCCGGTGTCCGCTCCTTCGCACGCCGCAACCCCTCCGTCGACAAATCCACGCCCGTCACCTCGCAGCCCCGCTGCGCAATCTGCGAACTGAAGAACCCGTCGCCGCACCCGACCTCGAGCACCTTCGCGCCCTTGGGCAGTCGGCCAAACCAACGGTCCATCAGCTTCAGGAAGTGCGGAGCGTACCCCTGAGCCTCCCCGCTGTACCGCCCGCCGGAGGTCCCCCAGAGTTTGTCGTATTCCGCCTTCTCGATGCTCACAGAGTCTCCTTGCCGCTCCAGCAGGCCGCTACCACCCGAACCGAGGACCGAGTTTACTCATCGGACGTCGTCGGGCGACACTGTCCCGATTTCGCCCCCCTCGTGCCCCGTCGGGCAACCATCAGGCAACACCTGCGCCCCAACGCCCCCTCCCAGACCCGCCCTCCGCCTCACCCCTCCCGCCCATCCATCCGCCGCGTCTTCACCACCCGCGCCGGATTCCCCGCCGCCAACACTCCCCCCGGTACGTCCTTCATCACCACCGCGCACGCCCCGACCACCGTGTTGTCCCCAATGGTCACCCCCGGCCCGATGAACGCCTGCGTGCACACCCACACCCCGCTCCCGATCCGGATCTCCGGCCTCAGCAGCGGCAGGTTCGCCTTCGTGTAGTCATGACTCCCCGCGCACAACACCGCCCGGTGCGACACCACCGTGTGGTCCCCAATCACCACCGGCCCCAGGTTGTACACGTCCACATCCTCCGCCAACACCGAGTACGCCCCCAACTCCAGCAGCCAAGGGTGCTTGATCCGCGTCGAAGGCTTGATTTTGCACGTCGGGCTCACCTTCGCCCCAAACGCCCGCAACCAAAACCGCCGCCACCCCTCCGCCCGCCGAAACGACGGCCGTATCAACACCGCCTGAACCACCTCCCACAACGCTTTGCGGACGTACTCCCGCAACGGGTACGGAAAGTGCGCGGTCGTGTCCAGCCGCTGGAAAATCTCCGGCCGGGACTCCGCCGGTGGCACTGGATCAGGTACGCTCACGCGTCCGATTCTCTCGGGCGCGGGGGGCGGGCGGCCGCGGGGCGCGGGGGGCCGCCCCCCGAGGGGG
>JBEIUO010000194.1:0-5614 GCA_040374335.1 Phycisphaeraceae bacterium | reverse complement strand
CACTACGGCGATGCCGGCAACACCTTCAACGACCTCCACACCAAGTACAACTCCAAGGACGTCGTGATCGTCGCCATCAACAGCAACGGCGACGGCATGCCCGGCAGCGGCCAGGCCACCAACGCCGCGGCCAAGAAGGACTGGAAGATCGCGTACCCCATCCTCCTCGACGCCTCCGGTGACATCGGCCGCGCGTACGGCGCGAAGAACACCCCGGCGATGTACATCGTCGGCAAGGACGGCAAGGTCGCCTACATGGGCGCGATCGACGACGACAACGGCGCCGACAAGCCCGGCAAGACGAACTACGTGGCCAACGCCCTCGACCAGCTCATCGCCGGCGAGACGGTGTCGACCTCGCAGACCAAGCCCTACGGCTGCGGCGTGAAGTACTCGAAGCAGAAGTAATCGCCTCGGTCAATCTCCGCGGGCCCGGGAGACCATCCCGGGCCCGCTGTCGTTTTCAGCCACCCCCCGCCTAGTGCCGATCAAGAGTGAAGCCCCGTTCCCTCCCCCACCACCGAGATACCCTACGCCATGAACTTCGGCACGCTCTTTGACTCCCTGCTTGCCATCCTTGGTTTCAGCATGCTCGTGGTCATCCACGAGTTCGGGCACTTCGCCGCCGCGAGGTGGGCCGGCGTGCGGGTGCTGACCTTCGCCGTGGGCTTCGGACGCGCGATGGCAACATACCGCAAGGGCTTGGGATTCCGCTTCGGTTCCTCCGAGGCGGACTACCTCCGTATGGCGCGGGCCGGACAGGCCGGCACCGTCAGCCCGACCGAGTACCGCCTGAACATTCTCCCATTCGGCGGGTACGTGAAGATGCTCGGGCAGGACGACCTCGCCCCCAACGCCATCAGCGACGCCCCCGATTCCTACCAGATGTGCAAGCCGTGGAAGCGCATGGTCATCATCTCCGCCGGTGTGGTGATGAACGTGCTCGCGGCCCTCGTGCTTTTCATGATCGTCTTCGGGCTGGGCCTCAAGACCGAAGCGCCCGTCATCGGCGACATCGCGCTCGGTTCACCCGCGGCCCAGGCCAGCTCCGTGGACCCCAAGAACCCGAACGGCCTGCGCGCGGGCGACCGCGTCGTGCGTATCGACGGCGACCGAACCCGAGCGTTCAACGAGATCGTGATCTCCGCCGCCATGGCCTCGCGCGGCGATGCCCTCCGGTTCGAAGTCGAGAGGCAGGGATCGCAGCACACTCTGCAGTTTGACGTCACCCCCCGCACCGACTCCTCCAACGGACTGCCGACCATCGGCATCGGCCCCGCGGCGGAGAACACGATCGTGGCCGCTGAGGACGAGACCGAAGCAAAGGTGCTGCGCGACCTGTTGGATTCGATCGGTCTTACCGGCGTTGAGCCGGGGATGAGACTGGTAAAGGCGGGCTCGATCGAGAACCCCGCGAACGGCGACGCGGTGGAGGAAGCCTGCCACGCCTCCGGCGGGAATCCCGTTCAACTGGTGTTCGAAGACGCGCAGGGCAAGCGTGCGGAGGCGACGGTGGTGCCCCGTGCCGAGCTTGCCAGCGGCGAGATCCGACTCGGCAAGGAGGATCGGCGGGCGATGGGTCACATCGCGGGCATGGTCCCCGTTCTGCGGGTGGGCGAACTGCCCGCGGACACCCGTGGGTACAAGGCCGGGCTGCGGTCCGGCGATATCTTCGAGAAGGTCGGGGACACCGCGTTTCCCTCGATGTTCCAGGGTGTCTCTGAGATCCGCTCCCGCGCGGGCGGCACGGTGGATCTGGTCGTGCTTCGAAAGACCGCGACGGGCGACTTCACGCGACTGACCTTCCCGGGCATCGCGGTCAGCCCGGAGGGACAGGTCGGGATCGTGATCGAGACCACGGCCCAGGAGTCCGCGATGGTGGCGATGAGCCCCGCGGAGTTCTACGACGACGCCGGTCGCCCGCTCACGCTGCCGAAAAACAACCTGATCGGCAAGCAACCGTGCAACCTGATCAGCGTCAACGGCAAGCCCGTGCAAACGCTGATCGAAGCACGCCGGGAACTGCAGGACGCCACGCGGCCGCTGATCACCGGCGAAGTCGATTCGGTCAAGGTCGAAGTCGTTGCGGTTCCGCTCGCGACCGAGGGCGAGCCCCCCGCGACCACCGTGACTCTCGAGTTTGGACCAGCGGACGCGGAGTTGCTCCACCGCCTCGGCTGGGTGAGCCCCTTTGGAACCGCGCCCTTCGAGAGGTCGCAGACGTTGCTGAAAGCGTCCACGCCGTTCGAGGCGATCTCGATGGGCTTCGGCGAGACGCACAAGGCGATGCTGCAGGTGTACGTGACGTTTCTGCGGCTCTTCGAGGGCACGGTGCAGGTGAAGGACCTCAAGGGACCTGTGGGCATCGCCCACGTCGGCACGCTGATCGCCCGCAAGGGCTGGATCTGGCTGATGTTCTTCTTCGCGTTGATCTCGGTAAACCTCGCGGTGGTGAACTTTCTGCCGCTGCCGATCGTGGACGGCGGGCAACTCCTGCTGCTCATCTACGAGTCGATCCGGGGCAAGCCAGCGCCGCTGGCGTTCCAGAATGCCATCGCGATCGCGGGGCTCGTGGTGATCGGCACGCTGTTCCTGTTCATCACCTTCCACGACATCCGCAACCTCCTCGGTATCTAGCATGATCGGCTTGCTGCTCATCGGGCTAGCGATCGTGTTGGTCGCGTTGATCGGGCACACCGTGTACTCCCTCACGCACCCGCCGCGCCGAACGTACGCCTCCGCGGTCGCCCGCTCTCGCGCGGGTGATCCCTCGGAGATCCCCCCGGCGGAGGGCGGACCTCGCGCCTTTGAGTCGTGGACCCTAAAAAGCCAGGGCCACGCGCTCCCCGTCTGGGACATGCGGGGCGACGACCCGCGCGGCCCGGTGATGATCGTGACGCACGGTTGGGGAGACTCCCGCATCGGCGGTCTCTCGCGGGCCTCCGCGCTCGCACCGCTCGCCTCGCGAATCCTGCTCTGGGACATGCCCGGCCACGGCGACGCGCCGGGTACCTCAACTCTGGCCGCGCGCGAACCCGCCGACCTCGTCGCGCTCATCGACCGGCTGGACGCGAGCGCAGCCGTGGTGCTCGTCGGATGGTCGATGGGTGCCGCGGTTTCGCTGGTCGCGGCGAACGCCCGGGCGGATCGCGTGATCGGGGTTATCGCGGAATCCCCATACCGGCTGCCCGAGACGCCGGCCCGCAACGCGCTGATCGCGAGCTATCTGCCGCATCGGGCAAACCTCCCGGTCGCGATGTGGCTCGTAGGGTTCGACGTCGGCGCTGGACCGCGGTGGAACCGACCGGAGCCGTTCGATCGGGCCGGTTGGGCGGCGGGTTTGAAGTGCCCGCTTCTGGTCATCCACGGCGGCGAAGACCGCATTTCCCCGCTCGGCGACGGCCGAACGATCGCCGAAGCTGCCGAACGCGGCCGGCTGCTGGTGGTCGATGGGGCCGGGCACGACGGGATCTGGACCAACCCGGCGTCACGCCATCTGTGCACCCAAGCGGCGACCGAACTCGTCCGCGAGGCGAAGGCTTCTACCATTGCCCAATGAGCCGCTCCCCCACTGTTGACGCTGTGATGGTCGCCGAACGCGCAGCGAGTTTCACCAAGCGATCGATCAAGACCGAATCTAAGGCCGCGGCACTCCGCCTGGCCCTGTCGATGCTCGACCTCACGACGCTCGAAGGGAAGGACTCTGCCGAGAAGGCCCGGGGGCTGTGCCAGAAGGCAGCCAAACCGTTCGAGGCCGACATGGCCGTGCTCGGCGAGCGACTCCCCGCGTGCGCCGCGGTGTGCGTCTACCCGTCGCTGGTGGCGACGTGCAAAAGCGCGCTCCGGGGCACGGATGTGAAGGTGGCGAGCGTCGCGACGGGGTTCCCGAGCGGGCAGTACCCGATCGAAGTGCGCGAGGAAGACACACGAAGGGCAGTTGCCGCGGGCGCGGACGAGATCGACATGGTGATCAGCCGCGGGTTGTTCCTGGAAGGCAAGTACGATCAGGTGGCGGAGGAGATCCGGCGGATCAAGCTGGCGTGCGACCGCGGCGATGGCACGAGTGCGCACCTGAAGGTGATTCTTGAGACGGGCGAGCTTGAGACGCTGGATCAGGTCCGGCGCGCGAGCGACATCGCGATCCGCGCGATGGACGCGGCGGGGATGCCGCCGCACTCGCACGGCGCGGACTTCATCAAGACCTCGACAGGCAAGGTTCAACCCGCGGCAACGATGCCGGTGACGCTGGTGATGCTCGAGGCGATCCGCGACTGGTACCTCAAGACGGGCAAGCTGATCGGGATGAAGCCAGCCGGCGGTATTCGCACGGCCAAGCAGGCGGTGCAGTACCTGGTGATGGTGAAGGAGACGATGGGCCCGTTGAATGTCCCGGGGTTTGAAGGGGTTGGTGGAAACCCGTGGTTGACCCCGGACTACTTCCGGTTCGGCGCGTCGACGCTGTGCAACGACATCCTGCGGCAGATCGTGCGGATGAGGGTGGGGCGGTACATGGCGGGGTACGACTTCTCCGAGGCGTAGTTCTCGGACGATTTTTGCTGCAATTTGGTTTAAGGTGCTGCGTCCTGGGGCGAGTACTGTCGCATGCGGTTGCGAAGCACGTGACCGAACCCGCCCGCTTGTATCAAGGGAAAATGATGACACGTTCCAGATTGAGCTGCATTGTTGCCGCGTTGTGTGCGATCCTCCCGATTCTGACGGCGGGGACCGCGCGCGGGCAGTGTGACACCAACGTCGTTGCCGCGACCGGCGGGCATATGACGGCGGTGACGCAGATCAACAGCAGTGCTCTCCTCGTGGCGAAGGGGAGTGAGGTTGAGATCCTGAGCCTGGCGAATCCTTCGGCGCCGGCGTCGTTCTCGACGCGCCGCAAGTCGGCGCTGCCGTCCCCGGCGGTGAAGCTCGCGATGACGCCGGGTTCGCCTCGCGCGTTCGCGCTGATGGAGAACGGTGACGTGCAGATGCTGAGCATCCGCTACTCGCCGCTGCTGACGGTCGGCTTTCCGGTGACGATCTACACCTTCGATGCGAAGGACATCGTGGCGGACGGGCAGTTCGTGTACGTGCTGAAGTCGTGGAACGACGACACGTTCGGTGGCCCGGGGAGCGAGATCGACATCTACGACCTGACCACCGGCGCGGCGGTGCTGGTCGATCGAGTGGACCCGCTCGTCCCCGGCTACGAGTTTCAGAAGCTCGCGAAGGTCGGAAACGTGTTGTGGGCGGGCTTCCGCGAGCGTGATTCGTCGATCTACGGCGTGACGGGCTTCGATGTGACGAACCCGGCCTCGCCGGTGCGTCGAACAACGTCTCTCGCGAACATCCCGCTCGGTACCTTCGCGGAGCTGCACGCGATGACCGCGGTGGGCAACCGGTTGCTCATCGCGTACCGCCAGACCAACGTGGAGGACTGGATGCGCGCGGTGGATGTGACGAACCCGAACTCGGTGGTGTGGCACACACCGGTTGATCTGAACGGCACTGCTGGCACGATGGCCTCAACGGGCAACCTGCTGCGGATCTCGATCTTGAACTCGGGCATCGGCACGTGGGACACCACAAATCCGGCTGCCCTGACCTGGCTCGGCGCGTACTT
>JBEIUO010000201.1:0-5457 GCA_040374335.1 Phycisphaeraceae bacterium | reverse complement strand
TGGCCTGTGCGGCATCCCCGAACAGTTGATTCTCGCCCTGCGGGACACGGGCGTGAAGCAGATCACCTGCGTGAGCAACAACGCGGGGGTCGACGACTGGGGCCTTGGCCTGCTCCTGCAGACGCGGCAGATCCGCAAGATGATCAGCAGCTACGTCGGCGAGAACGCCACCTTCGAGCGGCAGTTCCTCTCCGGTGAGTTGGAAGTGGAGTTCAACCCCCAGGGCACTCTCGCGGAGCGGATCCGGGCCGGCGGCGCGGGAATCCCCGCGTTCTACACCGCGACCGGCGGCGGGACGATCGTCGCCGATGGGAAGGAAACCCGGCAGTTCTTCAAGCCGACCGACGGCACGTGCGGCGCGACGATCCCGGGTCGGGGGTACGCGGGTCGGACGATTGCGAAGGACACGGACAAGGCGCCGCAGAGCGGGGCCCCTCGTGAGTACGTGCTGGAAACCGGCCTCTTCGCCGACCTCGCGCTGGTGAAGGCCCACACGGCGGACCCGTTTGGCAACCTCATCTTCCGGAAGACCGCACGCAACTTCAACCCCATGATGGCGTGCGCCGCCGCGTTCACGATCGCGGAAGTCGAGAACCTCGTCGGGCTGGGTGAGCTCGACGCCGACCAGATCCATACTCCCGGAAGCTACGTGAAGCGGATCGTGCGCACGCAGTCGGTGAAGCGGATCGAGCAGCGGACGGTTCGCCAGGCCATTCCGGCCCAATGAGAAGCGGGCCCTCCCAGCGGCCCGCGTGAAAGTTCAGGTTGGCGAGGTCGCTCACGCCGTCACGAAGACGTCGGGGTACTCCGCGGTGAGAATCTGGACGGTCGCGATCTTGATTCTCGCGGGCACGCTCGCGGCGAAGATGATCGACTCGGTGAGTTCGGTGCCCACGGAGAGCTTGCGCACAGCAGAGGTCTGACCCGTGATCCACGAGCCCTCGTCCTCGCTGCCAGGCATGAACCCGGCGTAGATCGACGAGTTGATGATCCCGCCCGTCACCGCGAGCTGACCGATCACGCCGAACGTTGCGCCCGCGGGCGTTGCGTCGGCATCGGATCCTTCGCCGCCGATGTCGAGATCGTCGCCGATGAACGCGCCCGCCATCAGCGTTGCGTCCACGAGGTCACCCTTGACGGTAACACGGGTCATCGAGAACGCCGTCAACACGCCGGACAGGTCGCCGGTCGTTGAGACGGCGGAGACTCCACCGGCGAAGGTCGCGAAGAACCCGGTGTCGGTCGACTCAAACGCGAGCGTGCCCGCGTGGCCTCGCACGGACCAATCGCCCGACGTGACGCCCTTCGCGGCCAACTTGACGAGCGCGACACCGTTTCGGGCGCCTGCGCCAGAGAGGTTCATGTCGAAACTGCTGCTGCCAAGGGTCGTGAGCTGGGTAACCCATGCAGCGGTCAGCGAGTTGTCGCCGCTGGACTGGGAATCACCGAGATCGTCGCCCGCGGTCGTCCAACTGCTGGCGCGGAACGAGGCGATACCGCCCGGGGTTTCGATCGAGACATCTTCGAGATCGGTGGCGGCGAACTTCAACGCGACGGCGCCCGAGCCCACGGTCAGCGAGCTCCCGGTCATTGCCGTGGCGCTGAAATCACCCAACGTACCGGAGACGGTGATGTCCGAATCCACGAAGCTGACGCCGGTCGCTTTGAATGACCTGAGGGACCCCTGAACTTCGACGTCGCCTTCGAAGGTCATGCGTTTGCTTCCGGTGCGCACGACGAAGGTCACCGCAGAGGATGCACCCGTGCCCGTCAGCACCATGCCGTCGCCATCGGGCGTGACCTCGCCGCGGCCGCCGCCGCTCAGCGCCATGTTGATGAGCACCATGGACGACGGCGGGATCCAGTTGGGGTCGTCCCAGCCGCCCAACTGTTCGTCGCTGCCGGTCTCGGGGACTTCGCTGCCGTCTTCGTTGAAGTACACCTGCAGCTTGAGGTTGGTGCGCGTCGTCCGCGTGGTGTCGCCGATCCAGTTGCCGAACCGGTAGTGCAGCCCGACATTGCTGTCCGCGATAGCGAGGTTGTTCGAGAGATTGGAATCGTTCACCGGGTTCGAACTCGCGTAGGGCGAGTCGTCCTGGCTCGGCACTTCGATGCCGAACCCGAGGCGATAGTCGCCCGGCGTGAACAACGCCGGCACTTTGCCCGTGAACTTGTACCGGAGCGAGGCTCCCGGGGCGAGGTTCATGAAGACCCGCCGATTCGAGAAGAGCAGGTCGGGCTCTTCCGAGATGTCCTTCTCCGCCAGCTGTGCGCCGGTTTTCAGGTCAACCTCGCCGACTGCCGTCTCGTCACCGGTGTTGGTCACCGTGACGTTGAAGACCACCGTGTCGCCCGGGACGAGCCAATCGTGGGTGGTCACCAAGGAATCGAGCGTGACAGACAGGTCCGCCGCGAGCAACTGGCGGGACTCCAGCGTATCGAGCCCTCTGCGTTCCGTGGTTCCCACGAGCAACCGGCCAACCCGAGCAAGCAACCGCGAGATGTTCGACTGGCGCATGGATCCCCCTGAAAACAGTCTGTGTTCCCAGGGTTTAGGATCGGCACGATCCACGTCGACATTTGCGTGTTCGGCGTGGGGAGGGACGGACGGTTGCCGCACAACCGTGACAGCCCGCACGCCGCGTCGCTCTCGGACGTTGCCTCACCCGACGGTGGTGACGAACGTTTCCGGACTGAGCGCGGTCGTCAGATTCACGCCGCCGATCTTCACAGTCCGCGGGAAGCTCCGCGCGTACAGCACCGAGTTCGTCATCGCCCCGGCGACGCCCATCTTCTTGATCTGGGAACCCTGGCCGGTGATGAAGGACCCCTCGTCGTCATCGCTCTCACCCGGGTAGAACCCCGCGCTGATGAAGGAGTCGCGGAGTTCGCCGGTGATGTTCAGGTTGGAGATCACGCCGTCGCTGCCCGTCCCGGTGATCAGATCCTGTTCGTCGCCTTCGCCGCCGAGCACGAGGTCGGTGCCAAGGTCGAGCCCAGACAGCAGAGATCCGCCGATCATCGACCCCTTCACCGTGACGTTGCCCATGGTGAAGGCCGCGAACGAGCCGCGAAAGGTCCCGTTCACGGTGACCGCCGTCAGCGAGCCCGCGATCGAGGCGACGAAATCATCGGAGGTTGATCCCACGACGATCGCACCCGACTTTCCGTAGATCGACCAACCGCCAGAGACCTGGCCCCCGACGGTCGCCTTCGACAACACGACGCCGCTTCGGGCTCCAAGGCCCGAGGTCGAGATATCCGCGTCGAAGTTCCACGTGGCGCTCAGCGTGCCGATCCACGGCGCCGAGACGAGATTCTCCTCGTTCACGCCGTCCTCGTCCGACACATCGACCTCGCTCCACGACGTCACCTTGAGAGCCGAGACGCCGGTCGCGGAGTCGAGCGCGAAGTTCTGCACGTCCCGAGCGGTGAACTTGAGGCCCGAGGACGCCGCTCCGACAAAGAGAGACGAGTGCCGCATGTCCGCCGCGACAAACTCGCTCAGCGAGCCGTCGACAATCACATCAGCACCGAAGAAGGAAACACCCATCGCCTTGAACGACTTCAACGAACCGTCGACCACGACGTCCTCGTCGATCGTCAGTTGCTTGTCACCGCCCGCCACCGAGATCGTCACCGCGCTGGAGGTCGTGCTCTCGGAGACCTGGATCCACCCGTCCTCCAACACGCCCTCGCGCCCTTCGGGGAACTGGAACTCCGCGTACCCCGGACCACCCATGGAGTAAGTCACGGTCTCGTTGACCGCGGGGTTCGCAGCATCGGGCTGCACCACCACCAACTTCAAGTTCTTTCGGGTCGTCCGCGCCGAGTCCCCGAAGAACGTCCCGAACCGGTACGTCAGGTCGAGGGTTCCGGCCGAGAACCCGGTGTTGTTCGATTCATCCGCATCCGCCACCGGCGTCGCGGAATCCGTCGGGATCTCCGCGGTTGCCGCGAGGAAGTAGCTCCCCGGCATGAAATCCGCCTCGACCGTCAAGGCGATCTTCCGGAATACCGCGGTCGCGCCGGGCTGCAGGTTCACCGAGTACCGCCTGCGGCCAAGATCTTCGAGCCCCGACTCCTCGACATCCAGCCACCGCTGAAGCACGAGGTCGAACTGGCCGCTCGCGGCTGTGTTTCCCTCGTTGGTCACCTCGACATCGACGGTGATCTTGTCACCGGGGACGAGCCAGTCGAACCTGGAGTTCACGGCGGTCACATCGACGACCAAGTCCGCTGCGAGCATCGCGCGCGGCTCCAGCACCGACATCACATCGACACGCTCGCGCGACAACCCCAGCAACCGACGAACCAGTGACATGCGAATCTCCCTGTGCTACCCGGCCGATGCCGCGCTCGCGGCTCTGGCCTGTTCGACGCTCATCGCCGCCGCGAGTTCCGCGAGCTGCGTCTCCGCCCCTTCGACGGCGAGGGTCACGAAGTTGTGTCCCATCCCCTTGAGCCCATTCTCCCAGAGTTTTTGGCCGGTGAGTCGGTTGTAACACCAGACGTACCCCCCACGCGCTACGTACAGGTCGTCCCCACGGACGAGCAGGGCCACGACGTTGCTCATGCCGCCGCGATCCAGCTTCGCTCGCCAGACTTCCGCACCATTGGCCGCGTCGAGCGCCGCAACGTACGTCCCCGTTCCGATGTACAGAAGCTGCGCCATGGAGAACTATATGCCCCCTGTTACCCCGGGCCCCCCCACATCCGAACACCGGCCCCAGCACCGGATTCGAGCAGCGTGCATTCCCTTCCGAACCGAACCCGGTACGCCTCGGAGAGAAGCGAGGCCACACCCTCGCACCCGTCCGCCGTTGCGAGGATCACCGCGCACCCGCCGAAGCCGCCGCCGGTCATCCTCGCCCCGAACACCCCCGGGACGCCGGCCGCGAGTTCGACCACGAAGTCGAGTTCATCGCACGAGACCTCGTAGTCCGCCTTCAGCGATTCATGGGACTCTTTCATCAGGAGGCCGAAGCCCTCGATCTCGCCTCGCTCCAGCATGGCGCACGCGCGCGTCGTCCTGTCGTTCTCGGTCACGACATGGCGGGCGCGCCGGAACTCTTCCTGGGTCATCGCGTGTTCGGCGGCGTGCAAGGCGGACGTATCGGCCTCTCGCAGGGTGACTACACCCATCGCAAGGGCCGCGCGACGACAGCTCTCCACACGCGCGGCGTACGCACCATCCCCAAGCGCGTGCTTCACGTTGGTGTTCACCACGAGCACACGGGCCCGATCCCGCGGGGGCATCGGCACGTGCTTCACCGACTCATCGCGGCAGTCCAGCATCATCGCGTGCCCCTCGCGCGCCAGCACACTGATCGCCTGGTCCATCAACCCGCAGGGGACTCCCGCGTAGTTGTGCTCCGCCCGACGACACGCCCGGGCAAGGTCCATCCCCCCCACTTCAAGGCCCCAGAGCGAGGCCGCGACGGCCCCCACTGCCAC
>JBEIUO010000428.1:0-3470 GCA_040374335.1 Phycisphaeraceae bacterium | reverse complement strand
GTTGGATGGAAGGACGCAAGAAGCCGAGGCGTTCGCGACGGGCGCGGTCGAAGGCTGGGTCGCGGCGGGCGCAGACCGGGAAGTCGCGGCACGCGAGGCAAAGGCACTGCAGGCGCACGTCGCTCTGGCGAAGGGGGATTTGCAGGCGTTCGCGACCCACGCGGAAGCGACAGAGGTACCCGCGATCGCGCTGAAGCTGGCGATCGAGCGCGGCGACTGGACGCGGGCCCTCGCGGCGGCGGAGGCGTACGACATCCACGACGAGTACGCGGGCCACGCGGCCCTGTACATCGCGGCGGCACGAGCCAAGGAGGGGGAGGTGTCGATGGACTGCTTCGAGTGGCTACTGCGGCGGCTGGGCGCGGGGACAAGGGAAGAACGACGCCTGCGCGACTGGCTGACCGGAACCCCGTGCGGGGAGGCGGAACTCCGGGAGTTCTCGCCGGATCACGAGCGTGGGGCACTGCTGCTGGCGGTGCTGGGCACGCGGCACGAGGGGCTGCGTGAGGCGTGCGCGGCGAGGGGGCGGCCGATGGTCTGGGATCCGTGCTTCCCCGGGAACATGGCCTGCGAGGTGCTGGGGGAATGAGGGGCGGCGTGGTGCTTCCGGGCGGGTTTGCCCCTAAGGTTGGGGCATGAGTTTTTCGACCGAAGAACCGGGGCAGACGCCGTTCACCGTTGCGGGCCGCAGCTTTCGCAGTCGCCTGCTGGTAGGCACGGGCAAGTACAAGACGTACGACCTGATGCGAGACTCGCTGGCCGCGAGCGGGTGCGAGGTCGTGACGGTCGCCGTTCGGCGAGAGCGGCTGTACAACGAGCAGGGGAAGAGCCTGCTCGAGTTCGTGGACACCAAGCGGTACACGATCCTGCCGAACACGGCGGGGTGCTTCTCGGTGGAGGACGCGGTGCGGGTGTCGCTGCTGGGGCGTGATCTGCTCGAGCAACTGGGGAACCCGGGTGCGGATTGGGTGAAGCTGGAGGTGCTGGGGGACAAGAAGACGCTGCTGCCGGATCCGCAGGGGACTGTGGAGGCGACGCGGATTCTGGTGCGTGAGGGGCTGAAGGTGCTGGCGTACACGAGCGACGATCCGATTGCCGCGCTGCGGATCAAGGAGGCCGGGGCGTCAAGCGTGATGCCAGCGGGGAGCCCGATCGGGTCGGGGCAGGGTGTGTTGAACAAGAACAACATCCTGTTGTGCCTGGAGCTGTTGAAGCAGGGAGATCCGGCATATCCGGTGATCGTGGACGCGGGGGTGGGGAGCGCGAGCGATGTGGCGCAGGCGATGGAGCTTGGGGCGGATGCGGTTTTGCTGAACACGGCGGTGGCGCATGCGCGAGAGCCGGTGATGATGGCGCACGCGATGCGGCATGCGTGCGTGGCCGGGCGGCAGTCGTATCTGGCGGGGCGGATCCCGAAGAAGCTGTACGCGACGGCGAGCAGCCCTTGGGAGGGGACGATTTCGTACATTCCTGGTGAGTGAGTCGGGGGGCGTGAGGCAGGACGAACGATGGGTGCAGCGGTGAAGAACAACCAGACTGGATTGGAGAGCGCGGGGACGCTGCGCGCGGTGGGTGTGCTGGCGCTGGTCGCGGCGGTGGTGGCGTGCGCGTTCATGGTGCTGCACCACTTCGGGGCGATGCAGATGCCGGGTTGCGGGGTGGGGAGCCCGTGCGATGCGGCGGCGAAGAGCGTGTGGGGGAAGGTGCCGGGAATCGGCTTGCCGACGAGCTTTGTGGGGTTCGCGTACTTCTTCGCGATGCTGGTGGCGTGGCCGATGACGCGTGGGCGGACGTCGCCGGGGATGCGGGCGTTCATTCTGCTGGGGGCGTTGGCGTCGCTCGGGTTTGTGGGGGTGGCGATCGCGGAGAAGTTGCCGTGCGTGTACTGCTTTGTGACGCACGGGGCGAACCTGGTGTTTGTGGTGGTGGCGGAGCTTTCGCGGCGTGGGCGTGAGCCGATCAAGGGGTGGCAGCCGCTGTTGGCGTTGGCTGTGTTCATGGTTGCATCGGGGACGCTGGCGGCGGCGAACGCGGGCGCGAAGGAGTCGGCGAAGAAGAAGGCGGATGCCGCGCTGAAGGAGTCGATCACAAAGATGACGGAGGGGGAGGGGAAGCAGGAGCAGAAGCCGGAAGAGAAGCCGACGGATGGAGTTGGTGTTGGAGCCGATCCGGGGGCCGGATCTGCGACTGGCGCGGAGGTGAAGGGGGCGGAGGAGCGGAATCCTTTGGCGGGGCGGTATCGGATGGGGCCGGAGCGTGCGGCGGTTCGGGTGGTGATGTGGGTTGGGTATCAGTGCGAGGATTGCCGGCGGCTGGAGGAGGAGTTGGAGGCGCTGCGTGCGGACAGCGGGTTGTCGCTGTCGGTGGTGATCAAGCACTTTCCGTTGAACACGGACTGCAACGCGAACGCGCCGGGGCGGCATCACGGGAACGCGTGCTGGGCAGCGCGTGCGGCTGAGGCTGCGGGGATTCTGGGGGGCGAGTCGGCGTTCTGGGCGATGCACGATTGGTTGTTTGCGCAGCGCGGGGATTTCTCGAATGCGCAGATGAACGCGCAGGCGACGGCGATGGGGCTGAATCCGCGGGATGTGGCGGCGTTGATGAACTCGCCGCAGACGCTGGAGCCGATCTCGCGGGACGTTGAGGACGCGATGAAGCTGGGGATTTACCAGACGCCGTTTGTGTTTATCAACGGTGTGGAGTTGAAGGGGTGGAACGCGGCGCAGGCGTTAACACGGGCGGTGCGGGCGGTTGCGGCGTCGGCACCGGCGGAGACGGGGAGTGACAGTGCGCCGGATGCGGCGGCGAAGTTTGTGGCGGACTGGAGGGCGATGCCGGTGGTGGTGCCGCCGCGGGAGTTCGATGGGCTTGGCGCGGGCGCGACGGGGGCGGATGTCGAGGTGGTTGTGTGGGGGGATTACTCGGAGCCTGGGACGGCCGAGGTGGACGGGATGTTCCGGATGTTCCTGACGCCGCAGAAGCCGAGTGTGCGGTACACGTTCCTGCAGTTTCCGGTGGATAAGGCCTGCAACTCGAGCATTCAGATCACGAAGTTTGCGATGTCGTGTCGCGCGGCGAAGGCGGTAAAGGCGGCGGAGATCCTGGCTGGACCGGAGGGGTTCTGGAAGATGCACGAGCGGCTGATGATGAATCAGAACAACGTGACGGATCTGTTGCTGGAGGGGATGGCGATGGAGCTTGGGATTGCGCCGAAGGATCTGTTTGAGGCGATGGAGTTGCCGGATGCGCAGCAGATGATCAACACGGAGGCGGCGGCGGGGATGAAGCTTGGGCTGACGTCGATTCCGTTCGTGGTTGTGAACGGGAAGCAGTTGACGCGGTGGAAGGCGGGTTACGAGAACGTGATCCCGCGGATCATCAACGCTGCGGCGGAAGACCGCGCGGCGGGGAAGTGAGAGCCATGTCGAATCCGGGGACATCGATCACGATGGCGGCGCTGGTGGCGGCGG
>JBEIUO010000509.1:0-3039 GCA_040374335.1 Phycisphaeraceae bacterium | reverse complement strand
GATGTGGATCCCGTTGCGCTTGCCGTAGATGTACGGACCCATCTTCGGGTTCCAGCCGCTGGCCCGCTGACCGAAGTGAATGCCGGCTTCAATGAGATCCTGAACGAGCGTATTCGCCATGACAACTATCCTTTCAGCGACACCGCGAGAAGTGAGACCGACCCACACGGCGACACGCGTCGTCGTCAGGCACTCTCGCACAAGGGCGCTTCAGTGCGCGGGCGGTGCTCGCCCGCTGAGAACATCCGCTCCCGCTCCGCGGGCCCGGGCCGGCATCGATCTCTGTACCGGCGGACCACTGTAGGCCCATACCCGCACGAAAGCCGCTCTCCAACCCGTCAAACACGCTCTCAGGGGCCGAATACTCCGGCAAGTTCGGTGCGTGGAAGGGTGTGCTGTGGCCCTCGGCGCGGTATCCTTCCTCCGGCGGCTGTGTGTTCTTCCAGCACTCTCACCTGAGGAGGTGCATGTATGAAGACCCGATTGCTTCGCTCCCCCGATTCCCTCGGCGGAGGCGCCGGCGCCTCCAGGCCCGTCAGCGGCCTGCCCCCGGAGCCGGCTCCCCCCAAGATCCAGGCCTTCTCCCAAGGAATGGCCGGTTTCCGCAAGGGAGAAGAGACGTGGAAACGCCAGGCGAGCCTCACCGGCACCGGCGCCGTTCACGTCAAGACCTTCCACGGCAAGCTCAACGAAGAGAGCCTCGCCTTCCTCGACCAGCAGATCAACGAGTGGCTCGAGGCCCACCCGCAGTACGAGGTGAAGTTCGTGAACTGCACTGTCGGCGAGTGGCAGGGCAAGGTCAAAGAGCCGCAGATGATCGTTCAGCTCTGGCTCTGACCTTCCTTCGCTGTTGACCGCCGAGGCAACTGGCCGATCTCTCTGCCATGTGCGGGATCGCCGGTATCATCGCGCCCGATGGGCTCGCCCGCGGGGCCTTCGCTCCCCTCGACGCCGTCTCTCGCGCGCTGCTCCACCGCGGCCCCGATTCCGCTGGCTCGTGGAGCAATGCCAACGTCGCGCTCGCGCACCGCCGGCTCGTTGTGGTCGATCCCTCTCCCGCCGGTGCTCAGCCGATGTGCTCCGATGATCGCCTCGCCGCGATCTCCTACAACGGCGAGCTCTACAACGACGCCGACCTCCGCGCCAGCCTCGGCGGCCCGTTCCGATCCGCGTGCGACACCGAGACCGTTCTCGCCGCGCTCCGGCGGTGGGGGGCCTACGCCCTCCCGCGACTGCGTGGGATGTACGCCCTCGCGTTCGTCGATCTCACCGAGCGAACCCTGCTGCTCGCACGCGACCCGCTGGGTATCAAGCCTCTCTACTACGCAATCACGCCTACGGGCGACGTGGTCTTCGCGAGCGAGATCGCGGCCGTCCTCGAACACCCCGCTGTGACCCGCGAGCCCGACCCCATCGCACTCCGCGCGTACATCACGACGATTCGTACCACCATCGGCGAACGCACGCTCTACCGCGACATCCGCACGCTTCTCCCCGGTGAGTGGATGCTGTTCAACCTCGATAAGCCAAGCCGCGCCGTACGTCGTGGTATCACTCCGCTTCCCACTCCCGAGGGTGAAACGACGAAGGCGGTCGTTGCCGAGAGCGTGCGACTGCACCTCCGCAGCGATGTGCCGATGTGCTCGTTGCTCTCCGGAGGCCTCGACAGCACCATCATCGCCCGCGAGACGCTCCGCTCGGTGCCCACACTCCGAACGTACTGCTCCGGCGCGGCCGACGCCGCCGGCAACGAGATCGACGACTTCGCCGCCGCGAGAATCGCGTCCCGCACGCTCGGCACCGAGCACCACGAGGCCCCCATTTCACGGGAGCTCTTCATCGAGCGGTGGCGCGAGATGGTCACCCGTTCGCGCGTGCCGATGTCGACCCCGAACGAAGTCGCCATCAACGAAGTCGCGAGAACGCTCCGGTCGCAGGGTAATATCGTCGCGCTCTCCGGCGAAGGAGCCGACGAGCTCTTCGGTGGCTACGACCTGCTCCTCGAAGCCTCGAGCTCGCTCCACGCCACCGGACGCGTGAGCCGCCGCGCCGCCGCGGCATCAGAACTCGCCAACGCGTCCTGGGTCCCGGGTGAAGCGCTCGCCGGTGTGCTGGCCGAGCCGCATCTTGAGGCCGACGGCGGCGCGGACGCGACGCTCGATGCGTACGACGCCGAGTTCGCGCGGGTCGGGTACGACGACGAGCCGGACAAGTTGCTCTCCCACCTGCGCGTCCAGCGGAGGATCAACCTCGCGGGCTTGCTCGCACGTCTCGACAGCGCGACCATGCTCGCGGGCGTCGAGGGCCGAACTCCCTTCGCCGACGCGAGCGTCGCGGCATTCGCCGAGGCTCTCCCGATGCACGAGAAGTTCATCGCGGGCCCGAACAGTCAATCACCGCGCGAGCGTGCCGCCCGAACCAAGCGTTGCCTCCGCAGCGCTTACGCGGAGGAGATCCCTCGCGAAGTGCTCGAACGTCCCAAGGCAAGTTTCCCGCTGCCCTTCCAGAGTTGGCTCGCATCCCCCGATGTCGTCGAGCCCGCGCTCAGGTCACGATTCGCGAGGGAGATGATGAGCCCGGCGATGGTCGAGGCACTCCGCGCCAACCCCGCGGCACTCTGGCGGGTCCTCTGGCCCACGCTGAACCTGAGTCTCTGGTTCTGATCACGGCTCGAGTTCAGGCACGGCGAGCACGGCGTCCAAGAGCGAACGCGTGTACTCGTGCTGCGGATGATCGAGAACGCGGGTCGCGGGCCCTTGCTCAACGACGCGGCCCGCACGCATCACCAGCACCTCATCCGCGAGGTGCCGAACGGTCGCCATGTCGTGGCTGATGAAGATGTACGCGATGCCCCGCTCGCGCCGCAGCTCGGTGAGCAGATTGAGAATCTGGGCGCGGACTGATACGTCCAGCGCAGACGTTGGTTCGTCACAAACGATGAGCGAGGGCGAGAGCGTGAGGGCCCGCGCGATCGCGATCCGCTGACGTTGGCCGCCGGAGACCTGGTGCGGGTAGCGACCGAGCGAATCGGCTGGCATG
>JBEIUO010000042.1:0-9609 GCA_040374335.1 Phycisphaeraceae bacterium | reverse complement strand
GTGGATGTCGACGCAGTTGTCGAGCAGGAGCTTCATGGAAGCCTTCACAGACGACGCAATCCGTCGAGCAGGCCGCGAGATGCGAGACCGATGACAGCCACCGCGGCGTCGCGCGAAACGTTGGGGAATCCCGCCAGAAACGTGCTGAGCCCTTCGTCAACTTCGAGATGATCGAAGAGCGTCTGGATCGGGACGCGGGTTCCCGGGAAGCACGGTTCCCCGTGCATACGTCCCGGATTCACCGATACGTAAGGGGCAAGGGGGCTGTCGGAGGGAATCAGTTCCCGCTCAGGTCGCGTGAGCGGCTGGTCGCTTGGAGAGTTGATGATCGACATGGCGGTCTCCGTCTTGCGGGAACCGAGGATGGTAGGCGGGGTCGCTGCGGGCCCGATGACCGCCCGCCGCCCGGAGGCTGCGGTTGGGATGGCGTTCACCATGAATCGCGGCCGCAATGGGGACCCCCGCGTACCGTTCTTCGGTGATCAAGTACCTCGGCTCCAAACGGACGCTTGTGAGTTCCATCGTGCGTGAAGCGTGCGGGGCCGGGGGGTGTTCGTTTCTCGATCTGTTCTCGGGCACGTCGCGTGTCGGGTACGCGATGAAGGCCGCGGGGTGGCGGGTGATCGCCAACGACCACAACGCGTACGCCCACACGCTCGCGACCTGCTACGTGCAGGCCGACCGGGCCGAGGTGATCGCGGAGGTGGAGCGGCTGGTTGCGGAGTTCAACGCGATGCCGGGGCGTGCCGGGTACTTCACGCAGACCTACTGCATCGACTCGCGGTACCTGAAGCCGGAGAACGGCCAACGCATCGACGCGATCCGCGATGCGATCGAGGCGAAGGCGCTCGCGCCCGAGGTCAAGGCGGTGATGCTGACCTCGCTGATGGAGGCCGCGGACCGCGTGGATTCCACCACCGGATTGCAGATGGCGTACCTGAAGCAGTGGGCGCCGCGCGCGGAGAACAGGCTCGAGCTCCGCGTGCCCGAGGTGATCGAGCGGGCCGCGTGCGGGAAGTCTGTTGCGCTGATGATGGACGCCGAGGCCGCGGCTCGCGAGCACGAGGTCGACGTGGCGTATGTGGATCCGCCGTACAACCAGCACTCGTACCTGGGCAACTATCACGTCTGGGAGACGCTCGTGCGGTGGGACAACCCGCCGGTGTACGGGGTGGCGTGCAAGAGGACCGACTGCCGCGAAAGGCGGAGCGATTTCAACTCCCGCTTGAGGTGCGCGGCGGCGCTGGAGGGTGTGCTGCGGAGCATCCGGGCGAGGATGATCATCGTCTCGTTCAGCGACGAGGGGTACGTGGCGCGGGAGTCGCTGGAGGGGATGCTGCGCGCGGTGGGTGGTGAAGGCGCGACCCTGCGCGTCATCGCCAACGACTACCCGAGGTACGTCGGGGCGAGGATCGGGATCTACAACCCGCGCGGCGAGAAGGTGGGGGCGGTGGGCAAGCTGCGCAACACCGAGTACCTGTACGTGCTTCAGCGTTCGCCGAGCGCGAGCTTGGTGATGCCGAGCCTCGCGCAGAGTTCATGAACCGCGACGACGCGGTCGTAGCTCACCTTGGGGTCGGGGATGATCACGACCGTCACCTGCTCCGCGCCGACCTCGGTGACCGCCTGGATCACGCGCGTCTCGAAGTCCGTGATGCTCAGCTGCGCGTCGGGCAGCGTGATCATCGCGCCGCCGTCGGGGGAGGGAACCATGCCGATCTCGAACCGGCGCGTATTCGCGGGATCCGCCAGCTTGCTCACGGCGTTCGGCTTCGCGATCGATGAGGCCAGGAACCACTCCGGCCCCAGCATCGCGGCACTGGCCATGAAGAAGATCAGGATCACCATGACCACGTCGACCATGGGCGTCATGTTCGGCCCGTGGTGGCTCTCGTAAACGGACAGGGCGCTGCGTCGGCGGGAGAGCATGCTCAGTTGCTCCCTTCACGGCGCGCGGCCAGTTTCACGCCCGGCAGGCCCGCGTCGCGGCATAGGGCGACGACGCGCCCCGCGTGCTCGTACGCGAGTGCCTTGTCCGAGCGGATTGTGACCTCCGTGGAAGGACCCTTGGCTCGGAGCATCGCGTCGAGCGTGGCCTCGCTGATCTCCACGCCGTCGACGACGAGCTTCGGAGGGCCGTCGGTGGAGGGCACGATGTTCACGATGAGTCCGGCCGACGCGGTCTCGCCGATCCCCGTGCTCGAGGGCGGGAGTTCAACCTTCGCCGCGCGATCGGTCGCGAGTTTGCCGACGATGAGGTAGAAGATGATGAGGCACATCACCACGTCGATCAACGGGGTGACGTTGATCTTGCCCTGCGGCGGGTGATGGACGGCCCTCATCCTCAACGCGACTTCTCCTGCTTCGATCCGGGGATGAGCTCGATGACTTCCGCGGCGACGATGGTCGCGCGGGTGCACAAACGGTCGATCTTGCCGCGAAGCAGCGAGTACGCGAAGAGACAGGGGATGGCGAGGCAGAGGCCGAGCAGGGTGTGGAAGAGGGCCTTTGAGATGCCGAGCGAGAGATCGGCGGGTCCGGCCTGGCCGCCGCGATCGCCGAGGGAGGTGAAGGCAAGGATCATTCCCCACACGGTGCCGGCGAGGCCGACGAGCGGGCCGAGGTTGCCGATGGTGCTGAGGAGTTCGATGCGGCGGAACCAACGGGCGGATTCCTCGGAGGCGGCGAGTTCGCCGGCGTCGCGGATCGCGGACTTCTCCATGTTCGACCGCGCGGCGGCGGCGAGGACGACGCGGGCGAGGAAGCTCTCACCGTCGCGAACGGCCTCGGTCAGGGCTTCGATGCGGCCCGTTCGCGCGAGATCGACACACCGGCCGGAGAGACCCTTGGGCAGGAACTCACTCTCGCGGACTTCGAACAGCGCTATGAAGATCATCGCGATGCCGGCGACCGAGCCGCCGAGCAGGAGCACGGTGAAGGCGTCGAAGGAGTCCTTGAAGAGCGCCCACGCGCCGGTGTGGGGCGTTGTGGGCGCGGTGGATTCCTGAGCCCACGCGCTGGCCGCGGTGAGGAGGAGCATGAGCGCAAAGAGGACGATCATCGTGAAACGCTTCATCGGCCGAAGCGTAGCAGCGAGGGACGCCGGAAGCACCAGCCCGGGGGCTGGGGTGGGCGTCCGAAAGGACTCTGTGTGAAGAAGGCCGTTCTACTCATGTCGTCTGTGCTCGCCCTCGCTGCCGTGTTGCCCGGGTGTGTGGTTGTGGTCCATCGGGACTACGACTCCGAGTACTCGTCGTCGTCGTCGCATCGCAAGCTGATCGGGGTGGAGATCGGGGAGGTCGGCCCCGCGCTGGCCGCGCAGACGGGCGTGGATGCCGGGCGGTCGTCGGTGGTGACGCGGGTGATGCCGGGTTCGCCGGCGGAGTTCGCGGGGATCCAGCGATGGGACGTGATCACCGGGGTCGAGGGCCAGGCGGATGGGTCGTACCCCTCGCTGCGAGCGGGCGTGAAGGCGAAGAACCATGGTGAGACCGTGGAACTGACACTGAAGCGAGCGGGCACGGAGCTGCGTGTTTCGCCGGTTGTCGGCGCTCGTTGATCAGCGCGGGCTGAAGCTGCTGTCGTCGAGGATGCGGAGCGCGTCGCGGGCGGTGAGCTGTTCGCCGCGACTTCCGCCGCGGGTCTCGCCGCTGAGCGGGATGGTGGCACCGTCCATGCTGGTGCCTCGGAGGCTCATCGCGCCGGCGGTGGTGGTCGTGGGCGCGGCGTTCGCTACGACCTGGGGGAGCGGTGCCGCTTGCTCGGTGAACAGCGGTCGGAGCAGTGCGAAGGAGAGCGCGAGGACCCCCAGAGAGCCCGTGATCGTGGCCGCGACGGTGACCTGGCGGCGGCGGCGGATACGGCGGACGCCCGCGATATAGGCGGGAGGCGGCGCGATGGAAGTGGGGCGTTCGAGTTGCTCGAGGAGACGTTGCATGCGATCAGCCACGGAGCACCTCCGAGGGTGAGACGAGCTCGCGAAGGGTACGCATCGCGGCGTCGTACCGCGCGGCGGCGGTGGATGTCGCGACGCCGAGGGTGAGTGCGATTTGCGGGAAGGAAAGGCCGAGCGTGTGACGGAGCACGAGCACCTCGCGCTCGCGCCGGCCGAGCCGGTCGATATCGGCGAGGGCGTGGTGTTCGCGGGGTTGCGGTGAGGACGGCGTGCGCCGCTCGGCGCGTTGGCGTCGGTGCTCGGCGCGGAGGGCGTTGATCGCGCGACGGCGGGCGGCGATTGTCAGCCAGGCGGCGGGGTCGCGGATCGCGGCGACCGCTGGAGCGGGAAGCGACAGCACCTCGACGAAGACTTGTTGGACAACGTCTTCGGCGAGGTGCTGGCGGTGTGTGATCGAGCGGATGTAGGCGATGAGCGAGGGTCCGTGGAGGTTCCAGATCGCGAGTGCCGCGGCCTCGTCGCCGCGACGGCAGCGTTCGAGGAGTAGACGCGAGGTGTTGGCGTCGGGCGCGGGCATTGGAGTGGCTTACTTGGCGAGGGAGGCGTTCTTGAGGGCCTGCGAGGTTTCGCCGAGCTTGGCGATGGCCTTGTCGTAGGAGGAACGCATCTTGGGGAAGGCGGGGGTGAACTTGGTGGCGAGGACGCCGTGCTTTCCGGCGGAGACTTCGTCCATGATGGAGACGAGCGCGGCGTTGGGATCGGGCAGCTTCCAGGCGCGTTCGATGGAGTCGTAGACGGTGTTGAGGGCGCGGATGTCGGCGATGAGCTGCTCGTCCGTCATGTCCGTGAGTTGCTTGAGATCGTTCTCGTCGCCGAGGAGGCCGAGGTTGGCGCGAAGGGTCGCGGCGGAGGGTTTGTCCTTGCCGACGAGGGTGACGGCGAATGCGCGTTCCGACATGAAGACCTCGGACATCGTGAACAGGTCATCGGTGGGAGTGGAGGCGACGTCGGCGAGGAGCTGGTCGCGCTGCGCGGCGGTGAGCTTGCCGGACTTTGAGAGCGACACGATCTCGGAGCAAGCCATGGAGTCCACGGCGAACGCGACCAGCTTGCTGATGGTGATGGGCTCGGCGGCGGTGTGGCGGGCGATCCGGCGCATCGCGAGGAGGTTCTCGACGGCCCGGGTGGTGTCGCCGTTCATGGCGGCGCGGCGGGCGTCGAAGCGAAGAATGCGAGCGGCGGACCGCAGCTTGCCGAGGTGGGGGAGAAGGGTGCCGATCCCGTCCTCCCAGCGGCACTCGAAGTTGCAGCGGGTGATGCGGGTGGCGATCAGGAGTTCGGTGCGGACGGGGTCGAGGTCGAGCTTCGCGGCCTCGGTGAACTCGGCGGGCATGCTCGCGGCGGTGAAGTTGTCACCGATCTTGTCCCAGTCGAGATCCGCGGTGGCCTTGGCGACTTCCGGGGTGATGGAGTTGAAGGCGACCCAGTACGGGATGGCGGCGTTGCGGGCCTCGGGCGCGACGTAGACCGGGTGCTTTTCGAGCTGGCCGAAGGCCGCGGGGGTGAGGAGGGCGAGGGAGGAGAGCAGGCAGGCGGTGATGCGACGGTTCACGGTGAGCTCCTGTGTACGGGGTGTGAGGTCGGTCGTGAAGAAGTCACCGGTGGGGGGGCGGGCTTCCGGTCTAAAAACAAAAACCGGGCGGAAAATCCGCCCGGTGAGGAGGGTGCTGCTGATCAGGCCGGGGTCGGGAGGGCGTCCGGGGGGATGTCGCTCTCGGGTTTCGTGGGCGAAGCGGGGGGGTTGGTCTCGGAGCGTTTGCGTTCCTCGGCCCGCAGCATTTCGGCGACGGTGGGGCGGGTGAGGACGTTGCCCTTCATGAGCTGATCGACGTCGTCGAGGCTGAGGGTTTCATGCTTGAGGAGGGCTTCGGCGACCGCGGCGACCTTGTCCCAGTTGGCTTCGAGCAGCCGGCGGGCGTCTTCGTAGGCCTCGGAGACGAGGCGTTTGATCTCTTCGTCGATGATGCGGGCGGTGACGTCGGAGTATTCCTTCTCGCCGACGAAGGACTCGCGGCTGTCTTCGCCGGAGTAGCGGACGAAGCCGAGGCGTTCGCTCATGCCCCAGTCGAGGACCATGGCACGCGCGAAGCGGGTGACCTGGGTGATGTCCATGGAGGCGCCGGAGGAGATATCGCCGACGGCGCGTTCTTCGGCGAGGCGACCGCCGCAGAGGACCCGCATGGTGGCGGCGAGGTAGCGGAGGCTGTAGCCCAGGCGGTCCTTTTCCGGGAGGGAGAAGGTGGCACCGAGGGCCATGCCGCGGGGGATGATGGTGACCTTGTGGAGGGGGTCGGCGTCCTTGAGGAGGTACTGGAGGACGGCGTGGCCGGCTTCGTGGTAGGCGGTGGCGCGGTTTTCATCCTTGTCGATACGGCGGCTCTTGCGGGCGCGGCCGAAGCGGATTTTGTCGCGTGCTTCTTCGAGGTCGGTCTGCTCGACCGACTCCTTGTTTTGCATGGTGGCGCCGATGGCGGCTTCGTTGATGATGGCGGCGAGGTCGGCACCGGAGAACATGGGGGTGCCGCGGGCGAGGCGTTCGAGGTCGACGGTGCCGTCGAGTTTGACCTTCTTGGAGTGAACGCGGAGGATCTCGAGGCGGCCCTTGACGTCGGGGAGGGGGACGACGACCTGGCGGTCGAAGCGACCCGGGCGGATGAGGGCGGGGTCGAGGACGTCGGAGCGGTTGGTGGCGGCGATGACGATGACGCCATCGGCGGGGGAGAAACCGTCCATTTCGACGAGGATGGCGTTGAGGGTCTGCTCGCGTTCGTCGTGGCCGCCGTGGGAGAACCCGCCGCCGCGGCGACGGCCGACGGCGTCGATTTCATCGAGGAAGACGATGCAGGGGGAGGAGTCTTTGGCCTGCTTGAAGAGGTCGCGGACGCGGCTGGCGCCGACGCCGACGAACATTTCGACGAAGTCGGAGCCGGAGATGGAGAAGAAGGGGACGTCGGCCTCGCCGGCGATGGCCTTGGCGAGGAGGGTCTTACCGCAGCCGGGTTCGCCGACGAGGAGGACGCCTCGCGGTATGCGGCCGCCGAGCTTGGTGAACTTCTTGGGGTTCTTGAGGAACTCGATAATCTCGGTGACTTCTTCCTTGGCCTCGTCGATGCCGGCGACATCGGAGAAGGTGACGTTGGTCATTTCCTTCGTGAGCGTGCGGTGGCGGCTCTTACCGAAGTTACCGAGCATGCCGCCGCCGCCGCCTGCACTGCGGAGACCTCGGCTGATGATCATCCAGAGGACGGCGAAGACGAGGATGAGGGGGAGCCACCACATGAGCAGTGGCGTCCACGCGGGGGCGGACTTGGACTGGTAGCGGCCGTCGGTGAGTTCCTGGATGCGGGCGACGGTTTGCTCGCGGGTGGCCGTGTTGAAGGGGACGGTGATGTAGCGGGGAGTGCGGTTGGCGGGGTCGGGGAGCTTTTCGGCGTAGACCCCGTCGTCGCGGATGACGATGCTGTCGAGCTTGAGCTGCTTGGCGTCGTAGTCGCGTTCAAACTGGTTGAGGCTGATCTTCTCACCCGGGAGGGTGGAGTTGAACATCATGAAGAGCATGACGCAGAGGAGGGCAACGGTGACGATGCCGAAGAGCCCGCGGCCGGGGGAGAGCATCCCGCCCGGACCACCGGGGCCACCCTGAGGACCGCCGGGGGGGCGGTTGCCATCGGGCTCGGGGCGGTCGCGACCGCCGGAGGAAGAAAGAGCCACACCGGCCCACGGGTCGCGGGCGGCGGGGGTTGGTTGGGTTGGTACGTCCGGTGTGTTCATGTGAGTGTTCAACGCTGTATTTTCGGCCCCTCCCGCGGATGGATGCACTCCCACCCGGGGTTCGATTCCAGACGTCGGGAAAGGGATCCCGAAAGCGACCGGCGCTCACGGGAGTTATACGCCTTTGGGCGGGTTGGGTGACGCAGAACCTTTCAGAATCCGAACAAATCTTCTTACCAGTCGGCGCGGAGTTCCCCGGCGATTTCCTTGGCAAGACGACTGGCGGCACCGATCTCCCCGACCTCGATGGTTTCGGAGCTGGGGCGGGCGGCGACGAAGGTATCGGCGGTGGAGAGGCCCTGGCGGCTGGCGAGGCGTTTGCCGTTTCGGCGGTCGGTCCATTCGAAGTCGACGGTGATCTGGACGGCGACTTCCTGAACGAGGCCGGTACGGCGGTCGAGGGAGAGGCGGCGCATCTGAACGTCGCGGACGACGCCGACGAGGACGCTATCGGCGCCGTCGGTAGAGGTGACGCGGAGAGGGGTGGAGCGCTGGAGCTCTTTGATGAGTGCTTCGGTGACTTCGGCCTCGACACCGGTGTGCATGGTGGAGTTGGCGAACATGGGGACGGCGACGGTGCGGACACCGGCGGGGTAGGTGCTGGCGAAGGAGTAGCCTGCCGGGGGGTTGGAGGAGCACCCCGGGAGGGAGGAGGCGTGTGGGAGGAGGCAGAGGAGGAGCAGGAGTGGGGAGATCCTCACGGTGCGGTCTCCGCGGGGGCGGGGGAGGGCTGAGGGTCGGCGGGAGCTGGGGGTGCGGGGGGCATCCAGCCACGTGCGGAGAGTTCGTCGAAGGCGGTTTCAGCGGCCTTGGTGGAGGGGAAACGGCGGACGAGGCGTTGCATGGTGAAGCGGGCGGAGGTGGGGTCACCTCGTTTGATGTACCAGTTGGAGACTTCGAGCATTTGTTCGGCGGCGGCCTCTTCGAGGCGGACCTTGAGCTCTTCGCCGAGGCCGAGC
The DNA here is from genome assembly GCA_040374335.1 of Phycisphaeraceae bacterium. Classification (GTDB taxonomy): domain Bacteria; phylum Planctomycetota; class Phycisphaerae; order Phycisphaerales; family UBA1924; genus JBEIUO01. The sequence continues at coordinate 924 of JBEIUO010000042.1, read as the reverse complement.
TGTTCGGCGGTTTCGGCGCCGTTGGCGGCGAACTGGTCGATCTGGAGGCGGGCCTCGATGAGGGGGGTCGCGTCGTAGCGGGGGCCTTTGAAGCGGGCGACGTTGGAGAAGATGCGGCGCTGCATGGCGAAGAGGCGGTGGCGGCTGGTGGGGAAGAGGGTGAGGAAGACGTCGTAGGTTTCGGCGGCCATGCGGAGTTCGCGGCGCTTGTAGTAGTGGTTACCGAGTTCGAGGAGGGCGCGTTCGGCGAGCTTGCTGCCGGGGAGGCGTTCGTTGATGCGCATGACGATTTCTTCGGCGATGGGGCGGCCGCTGTCGATGCGGAAGAGGCCGAAGCTGCGTCGGCGGAGGCCGTTGAAGTAGAGGACGGCGACATCGAGTTCGCGTTCGAGGGCGGTGGCGAACATCTCTGAGCTGGGGAATCGGTTGACGACTCGTTCGTAGTCGTAGAGGGCGTCGAACTCGTCGCCCTGGCCGACTTTGGCGTCGCCTCGGAGGATGTAGGCCTCGGGGACGTAGGGGCTGCCGGAGCCGCTGTTGGCGTTGAGCCAGGGGTGGATGAGGGCGCGGGCCTCGTCGAAGTTGCCGGCGGCGAGGAGTTCGCGGGTGCGGGTCATCACCTGACGGTCGGCGTCGTGTTCGTCGGCGGGGACGGGGGTCCATCTCCCGGAGGAGTCCATGCGGTACTCGGTGCCTTGACCGTGGGCGATCCCGGCGAGGGAGGCGAGGGCGATCGCGAGTGCACCGAGGCGGTGGGCGTGGTGGGCTGTCATGTGGGAGAGGATATCGACCCCGGCGGTCCGAAGAAAGCGACAAACCCCGGGCGGTGCGCCCGGGGTTGTCACGTTTCGACGTCAGGGTTTAGCGCCGGCGGCGGAAAGCCAAGGCGGTACCCGCGAGCAGGCCGAGGGCGCTCGGAGCGGG
>JBEIUO010000051.1:0-8934 GCA_040374335.1 Phycisphaeraceae bacterium | reverse complement strand
TCCCTGAGCCCAACCTCTCGCGGCACCCGATGTCCGACCCTGACCCCGTGAAGTCCGCACCCGTTCAAGAGATCGCCGCCCTCGTCGGGGCGACCGTGATCGGCGACGCCTCCGCGCGCATCGACCGCGTCGAGTCCCTCGCCACCGCTACGCCGGGCTCACTCGGCTTCCTGCGCGACGCGACCCACGCCCGCGAGCTCTTCTCCGGCCGCTGCTCCGCCGTTCTGGTCCCCGCCAGCATGGACGCCCCGCGCCTCCGCGAAGAAGACCCCCTCAGCCGAACGCTCCTCATCGTCCCCGACGCGGACCTCGCGCTCATCAAGGTCCTCTCCTTCCTCGCCCCCTCCATCCGCACCGAGCCCGGCCGCCACGCCTCGGCAATCATCCACCCCTCCGCCATCATCGACCCCACCGCCTCCATCGGCCCCGGCTGCGTCATCGGTGCCCGCGCTGTCATCTCCGCCGCGGCAGTCGTCATGGAACACTGCTCCATCGCCGACAACGCCCGCGTCGGCGCACGGACCATCCTTCATCCGGGCACACGCATCCTCCGCGATTGCAAAGTCGGCAACGACTGCATCCTGCACTGCGGCGTCGTCGTCGGTGCCGACGGCTTCGGCTACCACCCAAGCCCCGACGGCCGCGGGCTGATCAAGGTGCCCCACATCGGCAACGTGGAGATACACGACCACGTCGAGATCGGCGCCAACTCGTGCATCGACCGCGCCAAGTTCGGCTCCACGGTCATCGGCTCAGGCACCAAGATCGACAACCTTGTTCAGATCGGCCACGGCTGCAAGATCGGCCGCGCGTGCGTCCTCTGCGGCCAGGTGGGCCTCGCCGGCTCGGTCACGCTGGGCGATGGCGTCGTCCTGGGCGGCCAAGTCGGTATCGCCGACAACATCACGCTCGGCGCGGGCTCCAAGGTTGCGGGTGGTTCCGGTGTCACCAACGACATCGCCCCCGGCGCGGCCTTCATGGGCCGCCCCGCGCAGCCGGCCTCGGAGTTCCGCCGGAATACGGCGGCGTTCCGGGCCCTGGGCGACCTGGTCCCGAAAATGAAGCGGTACTTCCGTACGATGGACGAATAAACGCCGCACAAGTCGCGAGATTTCAACATTTACTGAAATCTCAGGTAGACTTGGAAGTTGTGATCCGACATACTTCAGTCATGGACACCCGCCCCAAAGCCGTAGGCCCCGAAGCCCTCCGGGAAGCCCAGGATCGGTTCATCGCCGTCTGGGGTCAGATGGGTTCGGCCTGGGGTATCAGCCGGACCATGGCCGAGGTCCACGCACTGCTCTTCATCAGCGGCCAGCCACTCTGCACCGACGAAGTGATGGAGCGCCTCCAGATCTCCCGGGGCAACGCCTCGATGTCTCTCCGCGCCCTGCAGGACTGGGGCATCGTCGTCCGCGCCCACAAGCGCGGCGACCGCAAGGAGTACTACACCGCCGAGCAGGAGGTGTGGGCCCTCTTCCGCGCGATCGTGCGTGAGCGCATCAAGCGCGAGGTCGACCCGCTCCTCGCGTCGCTCTACGAGATCCGCGACCTCACCGCCGGCATCACCCCCGACGCCGGCCCCGCCACCGAGATGAAGGCGCTGACCAGCGCCCACAACAAGCGACTCGACGAAATGCTCGACTTCTTCCGCACGGTCGAGTCGCTCAGCCAGCGGTTTGTCAGCCCCGCCGGCCGCGGGCTGCAGATCGCCGCTTCCCTCCTCCGGCGGGAGGACTCGCGCGGGGGTGTCTCATGACCACCGCGTCTGCCCGCGTGCGCATCGACATTCCCTCGACCGATCCGGGCGCGGAGCTGCTGCTGGTCTGGTCCGTGTCGCGTCCCGCGCTCGCGGAGGCTTGGCCGAGCGTGACGTTGCCCCGCGACCCCGAGGTGAGCGCCGCGTTCTCGGCGGTGCTCCACCCCTCGGGCGAGGTGACCGATGTTCACGCGGATGTCGCGGGCCACGAGCTCCTCGCCGAGATCACGCGCGACGCCCGCGGCGCATGGCTGCGCGACGAGGCCACCGGCCTCCTCCACGTGCGCGTCTGCGAGCCCACGAGCGACACCCCGCTCCTGGACGCCACACTGCGCCAGTCTGCCAATACCCTCGAACTCCTCTACGCCCGCACGACCTTGCTGGGGCTGCTCAAGCTCCCGGGCGGCCGCTACGAAGTCTCCCGCGCCGCACTCACCCCCATCGGATGACCGCATGACCAGCTTCGCCGCGGAACGAACCTCTCTCGGCGGCACGCTGCGACTTATCGCCGCGGACATCAAGATCGCGCACTCGGTCTTCGCGCTGCCCTTCGCGATCCTCGGCGCGTTCCTCGCTGGGCCTCGCGGCGAGACTCTTGTCGAAGGCACCCGCGGCGCGGAGTGGCGCGCGTTCGCGGGCAAGCTCGCGCTCATCGTGGTCTGCATGGTCCTCGCTCGCACGTGGGCGATGCTCTTCAACCGCCTCGTCGACGTGAAGTTCGACGCGGAGAACGCCCGAACCTCGCGCCGGGTCTTCGCGTCCGGCAAGCTCTCCACCAACACCGGATGGCTCGTCGCCTTGCTCTGCACCGCCCTGTTCTGCGGGGTGACCGCGCTCTACTGGCTCTTCTGGTCCAACCCGTGGCCGCTGATCCTCTCCGTCCCGGTGCTCGCGTGGATCGCCTTTTACTCGCTGACCAAGCGGTTCACGATGCTCTGCCACGTCTTCCTCGGCGGCGCGCTGGCGGCCTCGCCGCTTGCCGCGGCGATCGCGGTTGAACCCTCGCGCGTGCTGGAGACGCCCGCGCTCTGGTGCATCGCGGGCTTCGTGCTCGCGTGGGTCGCGGGGTTTGACATTCTGTACGCGCTGCAGGACGAGAAGTTCGACCGCGAGCGCGGGCTGCACTCGGTGCCGTCGAAGCTGGGCACGGCGCGTGCGCTGTGGACGAGCCGCGCCCTGCACGCCGCGGGCTTCGCGCTGCTGGTGCTCGGGCAGCAGGCGGGCACGGTGCTGGGCGGGCTGTTCGGCGTGGGCGTTGGCGTGGTGGGGGTGTTGCTGGTGATCGAGCACGCGGTGGTGGCGCATGGATGGAAGGGCGGCAAGGGCGAGGCCGCGCTGAACATGGCCTTCTTCACCGTCAACGGCGTCGTCAGTTGCCTCTTGGGCGTGCTGGGCGTCGCCGATGTGCTGATGTGAGTCACCGTTCGCGGGGCTTCTGCATCCCGCCCGCGCGACGGATCGAGTTCTTCCCGAACTTCGCGTTGATCGCGTCGGCCACCGCGTCCAGCTTCGCGGACTGTTTGTCCTGCGGCGCTTCGAAGAGGCCCAGTTGCTTCTGCGTGCCCAACTCTTTCAGGCTCACGCCCAGCAGGCGCAGTCGGCGCGGACGCCCGCCGCACGAGGCGATCCACGCGTCCAGCAGCACCTGCGCCGCGGTCCACAGTTCGTCGGTGCGGTCCGTCGGCTCGGCGAGGGTGTGCGACCGCGTGTGCGTCTGGAAGTCCGGGTCGCGGAGCTTGAGCGTGACGGTGCGGCAGAGGAGCCCTTCTTCGCGGAGCAACCTCGCGACCGACTCGACCTCGGTGAGCAGGATGGACCGCAGGCGCGTCGCGTCGCTGATGTCTTCGGCGAACGTGTGCTCCTTGCCGATGGAGCGTTGGTGCTCGCGGGGCTCGTGCGCGTGTTCGGAGTCTTCACCGACGGCGAGGTGCCGCCACGACCGCGCGATCTCGCCGAAGCGCGCGACCAGGGCCTCCTCCGACGTTGCGAGGAGGTCGGCGACGGTGCGGACGCCGAACTTCTCGAGCTGTTCGCGTGTGACCTTGCCCACGCCGCGGAGCACGCCGACGGACATGGGCGCGAGGCGGGCGGGGGCTTCTTCGAGCGGGATGACGAGGACGCCGTCGGGCTTGGCGGCGTCGCTGCCGACTTTGGCGAGGAAGCGGTTGGGGGCGACGCCGACGGAGGCGGTGAGCGAGAGCTCGGAGCGGATCGCCGCGCGGATCCGCGCCGCGGCGTCGGTTGCACGAACCAGGCCGCTCCACGTAGGGACGCGGGTGAGGTCGACGTACGCCTCATCGAGGCCCAGGGGGATGACGTCGGGGGAGAACCGGGAGAGGATCTCGCGGACGTCGCGGCTGGCGGTGGAGTACGCGGCGAAGTTGGGCTTGACGACGATGGCGTGCGGGCAGAGGCGCATTGCCGCGCGCATGGGCATACCGCTCTTGCAGCCGAAGGGGCGGGCCTCGTAAGAGGCGGTGGTGACGACTCCTCGCTCGGCCCCGCCGACGAGCACGGGCTTCCCGCGGAGCGCGGGGTTGTCGCGCTGTTCCACGGCCGCGAAGTACGCGTCCATATCGACATGGAGGAAGGTGCCCACGGGGGACATTGTTGGAGGGCCGGGAGTGGGTACACTGGGGGCATGGCGAGGCATCTTGCGATCTATCCGGGCTCCTTCGATCCGGTGACGTACGGTCACCTTGACGTGATTTCACGGGGGCGACGGCTCTTCGATGAGTTGATCGTCGGGGTGGGGTTGAACCCGGGGAAGAGCCCGCTGTTCAGCTTCGACGAGCGGGTGGGGATGGCGCGGACGCTGGTGGATGAGATGGTGCGGCAGCATCCGGAGGGGGCGACGGTGCGGGTGATGCCGTTCTCGGGGCTGACGGTGGACTTTGCCCGGTCGCTGAATGCCGCGGCGCTGCTGAGGGGCGTGCGGAACCTGAGCGATTTGCAGTACGAGATCCAGCAGGCGGTGACGAACCGTGAGGTGGCGGGGCTGGAGACGGCGTTTGTGGTGGCGGGGCAGAGCTTCGCGTACACGTCGTCGAGTTTGATCCGGCAGATCACGGCGATGAGCGATGATCCGACGACGGCGTTGTCGTCGATGTGTCCGCCGGTGGTGATCGAGGCGCTCAAGCGCAAGCGGGCGGAGCGGCATCCGGCGCTGGAGGCGCTGCGTTCGACGCTGGGCGGCGTGTGACGCGTGGCGGCGCATACCCTGCAGGACTATGGAACTCAGGATTATCTCGATCGGATCACTCGCCGCGAACCCGCTTTGGGGTGAGCGTGCGCCTGCGCGGACGGGGCATGCGACGACTTCGCTGATTGTGACGAAGGATGCGAAGATCCTTGTGGATCCGGGGTTGCCGACGACGATGCTGGTGGCGCGGCTGAAGGAGCGGGCGAACATTGAGCCGAGCGACATCACGCACGTGTTTCTGACGAGCTTCAATCCGGATACGCGGCGTGCGATCCGGGCGTTTGACGGGGCGGCGTGGTTGATCCACGAGGCGGAGCGGGAAGCGGTGGGGGTGCCGATGGCGCAGACGCTGATGGAGCTGGCGAACCGGCCGGATGCGCCGGGTGCCGCGGAGCTTCGCAAGACGCTGGAGGAGGACATCGGGGTGCTGCGGAAGTGCGTGGCGGCGGAGGACAGCATCGCGGAGCACGTGGACCTGTTCCCGTTGCCGGGGGTGACGCCGGGGTTGTGCGGGCTGTTGCTGGAGGGGCCGCGGCACACGACGCTGATTTGCGGGGATGCGGTGCCGACGGTGGAGCATCTGGAGCAGGGGCAGGTGCTGGTGGGCGCGGCGGACGTGGACCGTGCGCGGGAGAGTTTCCAGGAGGCGGTGGAGATCGCGGACCTGTTGGTGCTGGGCCGGGACAACATCGCGGTGAATCCGACGAAGCGTCCGTTCTAACAAGGATATTACAATGGACGGGTGTCCGCTGTGCGAGACGGTGAAGCGGGTGCGCGAGGGGCGTGAAGCGGCGTTCATCGCGGAGTTGTCGCGCACGTACATGCTGCTGGGGGAGAACCAGGGCTGCCGCGGCTGGGTGGTGCTGGTGCTCAAGGAGCACGCGGAGCACATGGCGGGTTTGAGCGACGCGGAGCAGGCGGAGGTGTTTGCGGATGTGAGGCGGGCGGCGGCGGCGCAGCGGTCGGTGCTGGGCGGGGTGCGGATTAACTACGAGTGTCTGGGGAACGTGGTGGCGCACGTGCACTGGCACCTGATCCCGCGGCACGGGGACGATCCGGCGCCGAGGGGGGTGGTGTGGGGGTGGAGTGCGGAGGCGTTGAGGGGAGCGATGGGGGAGGCGGAGCGAGGGGAGATGGTGGGGAGGCTCGCAGCAAATGTGTATTGACGTAAGGCAGTATAGCGATAGAGCTTATTGTATATAGGTTATATTATACAGTGTCATCGTCCGCTGTATCGATGGGTTCCGGAGGATGGGGCAATGGCGGCAGGCCGAGTTCCTTGAGAAACTTATTGTGCTCGATGGTTGCGGCGCGGAGTGCTTTGGTTGCTTCGACCAGTTTGTCGTGGGTTGCGGCTAGGCTGATTTCGGTTTCGTCTTCGGCGGTGCTCACGTACCGCGAGATGTTCAGATTGAACCCGTTCTTTTCGATCTCGGCCATCGAGACACGGCGTGCGTAGCGGTCTATGGGTGTCTTGGGTCGATCCTGATACGTCTGGACGATCCGTGCGATGTGATCGTCGGTCAACTGGTTCTGTCGCTTGTCGTCCGCGGAGGCGAAGATGGCGCCGGGGAGCAGGCCGAGGTCGGTGAAGGAACCGGCGGACCAGCGGTGGGCGGTTTCCATGTTCACGTTCGCCGCGACGGTGTTGCCGTTTGCGCTCACCGCGCTCGCGCCGGAGGAGGAACCGCCGCTGGGCACGCCGATGTTGGTGATCGACTGGCCGAGCGCGCTCGGGGCGGCGAGCCCAGCCGCGGCGAGTGCGAGCAGGGCGAAGGGAGCGGAACGGTTGAGGCGAGGGGACGGACGATCGAGGGGGGCGGGCATGAAGACACTCCGAGTTTGGGACGACGACGAGCCTGCGGCGGACACACGCGGACCACGCTGGGCTGGCATTGCGGCCACCAAGCGACGGGGCGGAGCGTGGGCTGCCACGAGTTCCGGAGTGGGGGCGGGTTCGGGGGTTGGGGGGTTGTCGGGGGGTGGGCGCTGCGGCCCGGAAGCGGGTGGTGATCGCCCTACTGTTGCGGCATGAAAAACGGAGTTGCCGCGGCGATTGTGGTTGGGTTGATGGCGCAGGGGAGCTTGGGGTGGGATGCGCCGGGGCATCGGGCGATTACGTTGGCGGCGATGGAGGGGTTGCCGGAGACGGTGCCGGGGTGGTTGAAGGACAAGTCGACGATGGAGCAGGTGGCGGATCAGGCGACGGTGCCGGATCGGTGGCGGTCGTCGAAGGTGGCGCAGCTGACGCACGCGAACAACCCGGAGCACTACATCGATCTTGAAGATCTTGAGCCGTTCGGGATGTCGATTGATTCGATGCCGCTGCTGCGGTACGAGTTTGTGAAGGAACTGACGCTGGCGCGGGAGCGTGCGGGGGCGGGGTTCAAGGGGCGGCCGGTGAACCCGGCGCGGGATCCGGTGAAGGTGAATGAGTGGCCGGGGTTGTTGCCGTACGGGATGGCGGAGCAGTACGCGAAGGTGCAGAACGCGTTCCTCACGGTGCGGATCCTGGAGAAGCTGAATGATCCAAAGCGGGACGAGCAGCTCAAGATGGCGCGGGCGAACGCCATGACGAACATGGGGCTCTTGAGTCACCTGGTGGGGGACGCGGCCCAGCCGCTGCACACGACGAAGCATCACCACGGGTGGGAGGGGGAGAACCCCGAGGGGTACACGAAGGATCGCGGGATTCACTCGTACATCGACGGGGGGATCGTGCGGCACCACGGGATCGACGCGAAGGTGCTGGTGGCGGCGACGAAGTTCGACGGCGAGGTGAACGCGATCGATCCGTGGGACGCGGTGGTGGCGCACATCAAGCGGTCGTTTGCGCAGGTTGAGCCGCTGTACAAGCTGAAGAAGAGCGGGGAGCTGGAGGGGGAAGTGGGCAAGGCGTTCATCGTGGAGCGGATGGGAGACGCGGCCAAGACGCTCGAGGCGATGTACCAGACGGCGTGGGAGTCGGCCGAGCCGAACGAGAAGGACATCGCGGACTTCGAGAAGTTCGACAACTTCGGGCGGTGACGCATGAAGTTGACGTTTCTGGGCACGGGGACTTCGGCGGGCATCCCTTCGATCGGGTGCGGGTGCGCGGTGTGCACGAGCGAGGATCCGCGGGACAACCGGCTGCGGACGAGCGCGGCGGTGGAGTACGTGGATGCATCGGGTCGGCCTCGGACGATCTTGTTTGACGCGGGGCCGGACCTGCGGCAACAGGCGCTGCGGTTTGGGCTGCGGCGGTGCGACGCGGTGCTGATGACGCACAACCACGTGGACCACGCGTGGGGGCTGGACGAGCTGCGACGGTTCAACGCGGTGCAGCAGGAAGCCATCCCGGTGTATGCGGATGAGCACACGATGGAGAACCTGCGGCGGGTGTACACGCACATCTTCGAGCGTCACCGGAATGTGAACGATTCGTTCGTGGCGACGCTGATCCCGTGGACGATTACGGGTCGCGATGTGGAAGAGGGGCGCGGCGTGGAGCTGCATGGGATTCGGGCGACGCCGCTGCGGTTGTTGCACGGGAAGCTGCCGATCCTGGGGTGGCGGTTGGACGCGACGCCGGAGCTGGCGGAAGCGGCGCGGGGTGTGCTGCCGCTCGCGTACTGCACGGACGTGTCGGGCATTCCGCCGGAGACGTGGGGAATGCTGCGGGGGCTGAAGACGCTGGTGCTGGATGCGCTGCGGCATCGCAAGCACCCGACACACTTCACGCTGGGGGAAGCGGTGAATGTGGCGGAGCGGGTGGGGGCGGGGCGGACGTGTTTCGTGCACATGGCGCACGATCTGGGGCACGCGGAGACGCAGGCGGGTTTGCCGGAGGGGATGGAGCTGGCGTGGGACGGGTTGGTGGTGGGGTGAGGGGAAGGCGAAGAGGGGGGAGTGGCGGAGTGGGGGAGTGATAGGAAAGATGTAAGGACGTGGTCGGTCGAGCGTGTGAGGGGGCGGTGGGGGTGGAGAGGGTGGG
>JBEIUO010000654.1:0-2401 GCA_040374335.1 Phycisphaeraceae bacterium | reverse complement strand
CCGCGGGGGTACGTGTCGGTGCGGACAGCGCGGCCACGCCAGTCGTAGGTGGTGACGGTGGCGATGCCGTCGGCGTCGTTGGATGGTGGCTGGCCGTGATGGTCTCGTGCCCACTCGGGGTTGGAGGTGTACTCGCGGTGGACTGTGGGGAGTTGGATGTCGTTGATGGTGGTTCCGTACTCGGTGCGCGAGCGGAGGATCATGTCGTAGGCGAGCGGGCGGCCGTCGAGATCGTTGGGCGAAACCCAGCCGTCGTCTTGCGTGCCGACGTAGGTGCGCAGGGGTTGACCGATACGGTTGCGGGTGGTGCGCGTGATGGTGCCGTCGATCTCGCGCTCGCGGACGAGGTCGACGAGGTCGTTGACTTCTTTGGAGCCGACGGCGAAGAGGTTGCCGTCGTCGTCGGGTTCGAGGAGTTCTGCGGAGGTGATGCGGCCGTTGGCGTCGGGCGCGACGCGTACAACGGAGCGTTCGCGGTAGTTGAGGGGGCGCTCGGTTTCGTCGGCGAACGCGAGGTTGAAGGGGCCGGTCATGTCGACCTGCATGGTGGACTTGGGCGTGCCCTCGGGGCGTGGGCCGAAGTAGTCGCGGATTTCGGCGACCGACTCGGTAAAGAACATGTTCGCCACGTCGTGAGCGGCAACAAGATCGGAGAAGATGTACTCGCGTGCGTACCAGCGATCACGGGGCATGGGGCGGCCTTGCTCGTCGCGGGTGAAGACGATGACGCGGCTGGCCCAGCGTCGACCGTTGGGGAGGTAGGTGTCGATGAGGCGGCCCTCGGAGGAATAGCCGAAGGAAGTGAGGTAGTTGTGGGCTGCGACGTCCGCCATACGTGGCCAGGGACAGACGGGGTTCACGACGAAGGGACCGCCGGTGTCGGGAGGTGGCGTGAGCGGCGTGCCGGGCTCGGCGTCGAGGACGGTTTGGAGTGCGCGGCCGAAGCCGTCGCGGAGGTAGTACGTGAGCGTGGTGCTTTGGAGAGGGTCGCCGGGTTGGGGTTGGAGGGGGTTGGTGACGAGACCGTCGACGGCCCATTCCTGCGAGCCCTGGTCGTCGAAGGCGGTGCCTTCGATCGGGTAGAACCAGAGATCACCCGCGGGCGTGCCGGCTGGGCGTTGACGGCGAGGGGCGCCGATGGAGAGCGTGCGGAGGACGCGGCGTTCGTGCTGCGGCGTGTCGGCCTGGTTGGCGTCGCGGAGCGTGAGGTGGAACGTGGGGACGAAGCCGGCCCAGGAGTCGGGGGAATCGGCGGGAAGTGGGCAGGAGGTGAGGAGCGTCGAGCGGGGCTCGGTGAAGGTGACGGAGGCGGAGAGCTCGCAGGATTGACCGGCCCAGGCGGCCTGCTCGCGCTCGAAGATCTGCTGGGTGTAGTACTTCTCGGTGCTGCCCAGGAGCGGCGAGCCCTGCGCGATGCCCTGGGCGTACTGCTCGGAGGAGTAGCTCGTCGTTGGTTGTTCACCAGACCCGGGGGCGGCGGGGATGACGGTGTCGACGCGGCGGTGCTCGAAGAAGTCAACGACGCCGCGAGACGCGCCGAGGTTTTGGATGTCCGCGAGGGACCAGCCGATGGAGCGACGTTCGACGAGCAGGAGCGTTGAACGCAGCGAGGTGAACGGATCGGCCAGCGCGGGGAGCATCACGAGGAGCTGAGGTTCGCCGGGGATCTGCTCGCGCGTGACGTACCCGCCGGGTCCGGCGGTTGGGATGTTGTCGTCTGGGTTGGTGTTGGCGTTGAAGTACTGTTCCGCCGTTTGATAGATGGACTCTTCGCCGACGCCACTGGCGGTGGTGACGAATGCGCCGCGTTCGTAGGCCCACTCGCGGCGTTTGAGTTCGAGGCCGGAGGCGTTCAGGTAGACCACAGTGCGGGTGCGAAGTCCAGGCGCGGAGTAGTTGGTCGCGTGTTCTGCCTGCCCGTACTGCGGGTTGTCCCGTGCTTCCTGGGAGTCAAACTCTTCGACGATGGTGATGAACCTGGGGGTCGCGAGTTGCTGTCCCGGTTGCGTGAGGGAGGCGAGGGAGAGATTCGCGTAGCCCTGCCACGTATACGGCGCGGCGAAGACCGAGCGGTGCGGCGATCCGGTTGCGTTGAAGGCGCCGAAGACACCCGAGGCGCCTTCGACGGCTTCGCTCGGCGGGAGCCAGTACTTGTACATCCGGTAGTGACGCCACTCCCCGCGGTCGTTACGGAGGCTCGCGGCGCGGACGGTGCCGCCGGGCGTCCAGTTCGCGACGCCGGAGGGGGTTTGGACGTCGACGTAGTGGCGCTGGGTTCCAGGGAGTGTGACGAGGGCCTGTTCGTCGGGGAGGCGGTCGAGGGGCGCGGAGTTCTGCCAGTGCGCGGTGGCGTACGCGAGGAGTCGCGAGCGGGCCGATGCTGTGATGAGCACGCGATTGG
>JBEIUO010000356.1:0-3888 GCA_040374335.1 Phycisphaeraceae bacterium | reverse complement strand
GCGGACGGGACGAGGGTTGCGACGGGAACAAGGACCGGGGCGACGGTGCTTTGGAGTGTGGCATCGGGGAGGCGGGTGTACACGTTGCAGGGACTGCCCCAATGGATCGAAGTGATCGCGTTCTCGCCGCGGGGAGGGGAGATGGTGACGGGAGATTCAGGGGGGCGGGTTCGGGTATGGGAATCGACGGGGAGGGCGGGGCGGATTGCACGATCGACGCGAGATGCGGCTGTGGCGGCGCAGGCGGCGGAGTTGTTTGCGGAGGCGCGTCGCGTGGGGAGAGGCATTGATGGGATTGGGGATTGGGCGAAGGGGCAGGGGGCCGGCACGGAGGTGATGGCGGAGGTCGAGCGGTTGGCGGGGGCGTACCCGGCAACTGCGGAGGGGACGGTGGAGTGGGCGGTTGATGTCTTGAGCGAGAGCGAGTGCACGGAGCAGTTGGTTGCGCGAGTGGGCGAGAATCTCGGGTCGGTGTCGCGGTACATGTCAACCGCGGCGGGGGTACACGCGGGGATGGCGTTGTATCACGTGAGGCGAGCGGGGTACGAGACCGAGGCGTCGCACGGAGAGGGCCCGAGCGGGCTGGAATCAGCGAGGAATCGGATTCAGCTTGCGCGGGGGTCGCTCGGGGTGATGGATCGCGATGCCGCGCTGGTGGAGGTCGTGGAGGCGTTGTGGGCGCAGGCGGCGGGGCAGCCGGTGGATCGGCGGGCGGTGCGGGCGCGGATTGAGCTGGTGACGGAGGGGGCCGAGTTGGAGCCGCGGGTTGAGAAGTTGCTGGGGGAGCTGCGGGAGTGACTTAGAGCGCGGCGAGTCGGTCTGAGGTTTCTTTGGCGAGTAGGTCGCGGAAGAGGGCGTTCATGTCACCGGCGATGATGTCGCGGAGGGCGTATTCGCCGGGGAGACGTTCGTCGGCGACGATGCCTTCTTTCCAGCGGTAGGTACGGATCTTCTCGCTGCGGTCGCCGGAACCGATCTGGGCGGTGCGTGCGGCGGAGCGTTGTTCGTGCTGCTTGCGGCGTTCGATCTCGTGGAGTTTGGCCATCAGCAGTCGGCGGGCGCGTTGGCGGTTGTCCTGCTGGCTCTTGCTTTCCTGCATGCGGATGAGGATGCCGGTGGGCTTGTGCTTGAGCTGGACGGCGGTGGCGACCTTGTTGACGTTTTGACCGCCGGGGCCTTGGCTGGTGGTGACGTGTTCTTCGACGTCGTTGGCCCAGTCGATCTTGACGTCGACGTCCTCGGGTTCGGGGAGAACGGCGACGGTGGCGGTTGAAGTGTGGATGCGGCCCTGGGCTTCGGTGGCGGGGACGCGTTTGACGCTGTGGACACCGGCTTCGAAAGCGAGTTCGGACCAGACGCCCAGGCCCTTGATGGAGACGACGGCGTTGCGGACTCCGCCGACGGAGGGTTCGGAGGAGAACTCCATGACCTCAAAAGCCCAGTTGCGGGAGGCGGCGTACTTGCGGTACATGTCGAGGAGGTCGGCGGCCCAGAGGCAGGCTTCGTCGCCGCCGGTGCCGGCGCGGACTTCGAGGATGACGGAGGCGATGCCCTGGTCGTCGCTGTTGACGAGGGAGGAGAGGGCGGCGTTGATAGCGTCGCGTGAGGCGGCGTCGAGGCGGGCGAGGTCTTCGCGGGCCATGGCGGCGAGTTCGGGTTCGAGGCCGGTGGCGAGGAGATCGCGGGTTTGGGCGGATTCGTCGCGGGACTTGAGGTAGAGGCGGTAGGCTTCGACGACGGGCGCGATGGCGGCGCGGCGTTGGGAGATGGAGCGGGTGCGCTTGTGGTCTGAGGCGACGACGGAGTCGTTGAGCATCTCCCCGATTTCGCGGTCTTCCTTGTCCAATGCGTCAAGGCGCGCGAAGACTCGCGGCGGGAGGGAGGAGGGGTCCACGGAGAAGTCGGCCATCCGATTAGGATAGACGGGGGAGGAGCGGGCGGGGGTTCAGCAGCCGTTGTCCCAGCGGGCGAAGAAGGCGATGACATCGTCGCCGTCGGTACCGCCGTCGGAGTTGAAGTCGGCGTTGTTCTGGTCGCACTGGGAGAAGAGGGGGACGACGTCGTCACCGTCGACGCTGGAATCGTTGTTCCAGTCGGCGGGGCAGCCTTCGTTTGTGGCGGGGAAGCCGGCGAGTTGGGTGATGGTGCCGTTGATGCTGGCGATCCAGGCTTCGCCGCGACGATCGTCGAAGGCGATGCCGGCCATGCCATTGATGGAGAAGGCGGAGAGGTCGATATCGCGGATGAAGGTGCGGTTGGCGGAAAACTCACGGATTCTTGGCTGGGAGCTGCTGACGACGAAAGTGGTCTGAGTGCCCCGGAGGCAGTCGAGGTCGCCGAAGTAGATGTCGAAAGGCGGGGATCCCGCGGGCTGGACGGGCCAGGCAGCTATGGCAGCGCCGGTACCGGGGGCGAACTCGCGGATGGCGTCGGCGGACCAATCGGCGACAAAGAAGGTGCCGCGAGCGTGGTGGTGTGCACCACCGACGGCTTGGCCGTCGATGACGAGGATCTGGGATCGAGGATGGTGCCGGCGGGATCGAGGGCGAAGAGGGTTTCGGAGCCGGAGTCTTCGGAGTTGAGCACGAGGAGCGTACCGGTGGGTACGGTGGTGCCGCCGACGGAGATGGGGGCGGTGGTGACGTCGAGGTCGATGTCGTTGCTGAGGAGGCCCGGGCGGGGGATGGTTCGGAGGCGGTTGCCGACGGTGCTGTAAACGTCGATCGCGGTGCCGAACTCCGGGTAGGCTTAGATCTCGTCGGAGGCGGGGGCGAATGCGATGGAGAGGAAAGCGGCGCGATCGGCGGGGTCGAAGACTGCGCCGAGGGTGAACTGCGCGGAGGCGCAGGATGTGGCGAGTGTGATAGCCACGAGGGACGAAATCAGTTTCATGGGATCCTCCTGAGTCCAGAGGCTAGCACGGGCGATGGGGATCGCAAGGGGCGGCTTCGGGAGGTGGTGGTTATCGGCTCAGCAGCCGTTGTCCCAACGGCCGAAGAACTCGATGACGTCGTCGCCGTCGGTGCCGCCGTCGTTGTTGAAGTCGGCGTTGCCGTTGTCCCATTCTCCGAAGAAGGCGATGACGTCGTCGCCGTCGACGGAGCCGTCGCTATTCCAATCGGCGGTGCAAGTCCCCTGAAGCACGTCGTAGAAGGTTGCGCTGCCCCGGCCGGATTCTTCGAAGGCGCAGACGAGGATGCGGTTGTTTCCGGGCTGGAGCCCTGTGAGGATTCGGGTCCAGGAGAAGCGGTCTTCGCGGGAGGCCTGGTTGAGGACGGTGGCGAGGGTGAGCGGATCGGGGACGTTGGCGGGGTTGAGGATGATGTGGACGCGGTTGACGGTGCGATCGAGGGCGTTGACGCGGAAGGACTGTGTGGTGGTGGGGATTGTGGGCGGGATTTCGAGTTCGGCGGAGGGAGGGAGGCGATCGACGTAGAAGGCCTGGCGGAACTCGCGGAAGAGTGGCGCTTCACCGGTGGCGCGTTTGCGGAAGGCGACAACGGAGAGGTAGTGGGTTCCTTCGTCGAGTAGTGTGGTGTTGATCTGCTGGGAGTAGAGGCCGTTGGTGTTGCTGGTGCCGGCGAGGGGTTGACGTTGGGTAACGAAGCCTTCGTAGCCGGGGACGACGGTGCTGGTGTGGTCGACGTCGGAGACTCCGTTGCCGTTGTAGTCGACGAAGCCGGCGTCGATGCGGAAGAGCGGCGGCATCGCGATGTAGACGTGGCCGTTGCGGATGAGCCCGGGCAGCACGCGGTAGAAGAACGTCAGCAGCAGCGTGGAGATGTGGTAGCCGTCGCTGTCGGCGTCCATCAGCAGGAAGATGCGGACGTAACGCAGCTTCGAGAGGTCGAAGTCCTTGCCGACGCCGCAGCCTATCGCAGAGACGAT
>JBEIUO010000521.1:0-2981 GCA_040374335.1 Phycisphaeraceae bacterium | reverse complement strand
GGTCCGCGGGAGGGCGGGGGTGAGGCGGAGGGAGGCGAAGGTGGGGGTGGGGTGGAAGGTGACGCCCCAGAGGGTGCGTGCCCAGGAGGAGAGGGAGGGGCGGCGTTGCCAGGGAGTCCCGGGGCGGGCGGAGGGGAGGCTTGCGGCGACTGGGCGGCCGCATTCGGGGCAGTGGTCGGAGGTTTCGAGACCTTGGAGGGAGTATCCGCAGGCTTCGCACCGCATGATGGAGTTCCTTTGGGGCGGGGAAGGGGGGCTATAGTTGTTCTTACTTCGCTCAAAGGACAGTTGTTCGCATGCGTCCAAGCGTCGAGGAGATTCGCGAGGTTTTCCGGTTGCACGATGTGCGCTGCACGCGGCAGCGTGAACTCGTCTACGGGGAGTTGGCGGCGACGAAGCGGCATCCGACGGCGGAGGAGCTGTTTGAGTCGGTGCGGGGGTTGGATGGGGGGATCAGTCTGGCGACGGTGTACAACACCCTGGAGTTGCTGCAGGGGGCGGGGTTGTGCAGGCGGTTGACGGCGGCGACGGGGCCGGCGCGGTTTGACGCGGACATGAGCAATCACGTGCACATGACGACGCCGGAGGGGAGCGTGGTAGATTTGCCGGGGGATTTGAGCAAACGGGTGCTGGAGCGGCTGACGGCGGAGTTGGCGGAGGAGCTGCGGGCGAGGACGGGGATGGCGGTGACGGGGTTGAGCATTCAGGTGGAGCCGGCGGGCGGGGGCGTGGTCCAATAAGGCGGGCGGGGGATTTCGGGCACAACGCGCAGATTTCGCAGAAGCCCGATACTTCGCGGCCCGATATTGCGTGGGATGAGTCTGTTGCGTACACGCAGAAAGGACCGGCCATGAGCGATTCGAACATCAACCGGCGGCAGCACGAGCGGTTTGCGCTATCTCCGATGTACACGCCGGTGAGCGTTCGGTTGCTCGAGAACGAGCGGTTTGCGCTCGAGGGGCACGCGTACGACATCAGCGAGGGTGGGTGCCGGTTTGAGCTCGACCGGGGGTTGGAGCCGGGGACTGCGGTGGCGATGCAGATCACGCTGCCGATGGGGCTCCGGAGCGACGATATCGGTCCCGGGCGGAGCATTTTCGTGTTTGGCAATATCATTTGGCTGGACGACGAGGAGAGT
The DNA here is from genome assembly GCA_040374335.1 of Phycisphaeraceae bacterium. Classification (GTDB taxonomy): domain Bacteria; phylum Planctomycetota; class Phycisphaerae; order Phycisphaerales; family UBA1924; genus JBEIUO01. The sequence goes on along the minus strand of JBEIUO010000521.1, from coordinate 1,843 downwards.
GGTCCGAGCCGGATGGCGATTGCTTTCACGCGGTTTGCGAGGGCTGGGGACCGTGAGCGGCTGCTCCGGCAGATGAGCGCGGGCGTGCTGCATCGCAGAGCCGCTTAACGGAATCCGCGCTTTCGGCGGAGTGCGGCCTACGCTTGGGCCGTGTTTGTAGACAGAGCCATGATCCGGGTAAAGGGAGGGCACGGGGGTGCCGGGGCTGTCTCATTCCGTCGCGAGAAAGGCGAGCCGAAGGGCGGGCCTAACGGCGGCGACGGGGGTGAGGGCGGCTCGGTGATCTTTGTGGCCGAGGACGGGCTCACGACGCTTTACGATTTCAGGTTCCAGCGTGACTTCTTTGCTCCCAATGGTGAGGGCGGGGGGCGGAAGCAGTGTCACGGGGGGAACTCGCCGGACTTGCTGATCAGGGTGCCACCGGGGACGCTGGTGTTCAACCACGCGACTGGCGAGTTGCTGCACGACATCCAGGCTGGTGAGCAGTGGGTTGTTGCCAAGGGCGGCAAGGGCGGGTTCGGCAACGAGCACTACAAGAACAGCGTGAATCAGACGCCGCGGAAGGCGACCCCGGGGTATTCGGGCGAGGAGTTCGAGATTCGGCTGGAGTTGAAGCTGATCGCGGACGTGGGGCTGGTGGGGATGCCCAACGCCGGGAAGTCGACGCTGCTTGCGGCGTTGACGCGGGCGAATCCGAAGATCGGGGACTATCCGTTTACGACGCTCTCGCCGCAGCTTGGGATTGCGGAAGTGGATTCGCGTCGACGGCTGGTGTTGGCGGACATTCCGGGGTTGATCGAGGGTGCGTCGGAGGGCGCGGGGCTTGGGCACGACTTCCTGCGGCACATCGAGCGGACGAAGATGATCGTGCACTTGCTGGATGCGGCCCCGATTGACGGGACGAGCCCGGCGAAGAACTACCGGACGATTCGCAACGAACTGCAGGCGTATTCGCAGCAGTTGGCGGACAAGCCGGAGATTGTGGTGCTGAACAAGATCGATCTGCTGACGGAAGAGGAGCGGCGTGCGGCGTTGAACGAGCTGTGCGCGGAGCTTGAGCTGAGGGCGGATCGGGATGTGCTGGCGATCAGCGGTGCGGCCCGCGAGGGTCTGAAGCCGTTGCTCGAGCGGTTGTGGCGCGACGTGAATCCTGGCGCTGAGCCGATCGCGGGCTGGCGCTGATTCCGAGGGGATGATGATTTCGCGAGTGGATTGGCGAGCGGGCCGGAGGGGCCTGCGGCGTTGTCGCGTGGGCGGGGCTATTCGGGCGACTTGTCGATGACTTTGCCGTCGGCGTCGTAGCGGTAGAGGAAGCCTGCTTCTTCGAGTTTGCTGGTGGTCTTGTGGGCACCGTCGCAGAAGGGGAACTTCTTCGAGAGGCCGCATGCGCAGATGGAGCAGGGCTTGGGGTTGCCGGCGTCATCCTTGGGCCAGGTGGCGGGATCGACTTTGACGGGGCCTTGCTGATCGAGGCGGACGAGGCGTGCCATATGTGGGTGCTCGGAGAGGGTTAGACGGGCGAGGGGGTCGCGTCCATGATTTCGCGGAGGATCTGCTCTGCGGTGCGAGAGGCTGCGCCGCCGCCCCTGAGGACGACGCGGTGTGCGCAGACGCTGAGGACGTTGTCGACGACGTCTTCGGGGAGGGCGTGGTCGCGGCCGTTGTAGAAAGCGGAGGCGCGGGCGGCCTGGGCGAGGGCGAGTGTGCCGCGGGGAGAGAGACCGACGAGGAGGGCGGGGTGTTTGCGGGTGGCGGTGGCGATGCGGACGAGGTAGTCGAGGAGAGGGGGCGCGATGCGGACGGCGTCGACAGCGGATTGGAGGCGGACGACGTCGTCGCCGTG
>JBEIUO010000673.1:0-2337 GCA_040374335.1 Phycisphaeraceae bacterium | reverse complement strand
GGAGAGTTGCTCGGGGCCGACCTTGCCGGTCTTGCCGAGGACTTCGATGATGACCGTGGCGAGGAGGAGCACGCCGAGCACCGAGGCGACCATGGGGAGTGTCGCGGGGTGAGCGAACGCCGCGCCGGGAGAGAAGAGTCTCGCTCCGACCGTGGGATCCAGTTCGGCGATGGTCATTCGACGTTCCTCAGGTGCGAGCAGACGAAGGTGAGGCGACGGAAGCAGGTCACGACGCAGCCGAGCGAGATGACCCCGAGCACGAGGGTGGGGATCGTGAGGAGTGTGCCGCGAACCTCGACGCTCCACATGCGAAACTCATGGGGTGTGAGGGCAAAGAAGATGCAGACGAGCATGACCAGAACCATGCGCTGCTGCTTGGCCATCGGACCTCGGAAGTCCTGGGGGGAGCCGGAGGCTTTGCCAACGGTGCGGATGTAGGCGGTCATCATGGCCAGGAGCGCGGCGAGGAATCCCATCGCTGGGGAGGATGCCATGGCGAAGCCCAGGCCGATGAGGGTCGCGGAATCGGAGACGCGGTCGGGGACTTCGTTGTAGACGGCGCCCACGCGAGAGGTCTTTCCGCCGAACTCGGCGACCATGCCGTCGAGCATGTTGGCGAGCAGACGAAGGGGCACGAGGACAGCGGCGGCGGCCCACAGGAGCCGGTCTTCGACGGCGTGCGGGGTGATCGCGAGGGCGATTCCGGCTCCTATGCCCGCGAACATCCCCAAGACCGAGATGGTGTTGGGCGTGACACCCAGGCTGGCGAGCCGCTGCGCCATCCAGCGGAACACGGAGAGCTTTCGGGCGGCGATGGGACGTCGGTCTTCTGTGGGCACGAGTATGGAGTCCAGTGTCTAGGGCGCGACGCTTGCCTGACTACGGCACAGTCCGCACCAACTCAATGCGTCATCCGCGGGATGGTGGCCAGAGAAGGCGTAGACGCCGCGACGGGCCGGGTGGGCCGCGGGCGGTTGCAACGCCAGTTTGGCGAGGAAGCGGTCGCGGAACTCGCGTTCCTTGAGCTGATACTGGGAGTTGCCCTGCGTGGAGCCGTAGGTGCTCTGGATCTCGCTCTTGATGCGCTGGATGCGGGTTTCCGGGAGGGGGTGCGTGGACATCCACTCGGGTTGCGTCTGCCCGGCGCTCGCCGCCTTCAGGATGTCCATCACCTGCGACATGCCCATGGGGTCGTAGTTCAGACGCACCATGTACCGCATGCCGAGGGAATCGGATTGGCTCTCCTGATCGCGGTCGTAGGTCATGAGCCCAACCTGCACGATCTGGGCACCCATCGACTGGATCTCGCCGGTCTCGTCGCCGAGTGCTGCGCCCGCCGCGCCGAGCACGAGTTGCGCGCCCATGATGCGGGCGAATCGGTCGTTGACGTGGCGCGCGGTGACGTGGCCGACCTCGTGACCCAACACCGCGGCCATCTGGGCCTCGTTGGTCATCTTCTCGGCGAGCCCGCGCGACATGAACACCTTGCCGCCCGGGAGCGCGAACGCGTTGATGACGTCGCTGTCGATCAGCGTGAACTCCCACGGGAGCGAGGGGTTGTCTCCCTCGGTGGTCGCGGCGAGGGCCCTGCCGATGGACTCGACGTAGCCCTTGAGGTCCGGGTTGTTCACTTCGCCGCCCATCTCGGTGAGCATCTCGGCCTTCCCAGAGATTCCAAGGGCGATCTCCTCGTCGCGCGAGAGTACCTCGAACTGGCTCTCCCCCGTCGCGGCATTGGTCACACACCCGGCAAGCACGGTAGCGACCGCGGCAAGCCCCAGAAGCACGATTCCGTTCCGCATGGCCAGTCTCCTCGAGCGCACGAGACGCTCTCCGTATTGTTGGGCGAGGCGGCCGGGCCCATCCTCCTACCATCGCCGCTATGACGCCGACCAACGCCGCCGGTGATTCCTCTTCCCCCGCAAAGGCATGGGCCCGCGACGAGCTTACCAATCCGCACGCTGTCTCGGACAAAGCCACCAAGGTCCGCGGCATGTTCGGCGCGATCGCGCAGAGCTACGACATCAACAACAGGGTCCACTCTCTCTGGCTGGACCAGTCCTGGCGCAGGTCGGCTGTGAAGGCGGCCAAGGTGAAACCGGGCGAGCACGTCCTGGATGTGGCCTGCGGGACGGGGGATTTGACGATGGCCTTCGCCCGGTCGCCCGCGGCGAAGGTGGTGGGGGTGGACTACACCCCCCAGATGCTGGCCGTGGCCGAAACCAAGCGGCCCGGGATGGGGGGGGACCAGAACGCCAAGGTGTCTTATGAGGAAGGGGACGCCCAGGCCCTGCGGTTCGAGGATGGTGCGTTCGATGTGGTCTCGATCGCGTTCGG
>JBEIUO010000286.1:0-4485 GCA_040374335.1 Phycisphaeraceae bacterium | reverse complement strand
GGTGACAGTTCGTACTCACCACATGGGTAACACTTTTCAGGAGGGCGCGGGAAAGTCCGAGTTGCAGGGGGGCAGGTTGGGGTGGGACTCGCACGAGCGGGGACCGCTCATGCTGAAAGCCGCTGCCAGCGGCGAGCGTGCATTGGCTGGAAAGCCGAAGCTACGGGAGTTTTGGGGTGCCAACAATCGGGGATGAGCAAGAACCTGTTTTCGTCGCTGCGTTTGGGTGCGATCGAGATTCCGAACCGGGTGGTGATGGCGCCGATGACGCGTTGCCGCGCGAATCCGGATGGGTGTCTGACGGCGATGACGGCGGAGTATTACCGGCAGCGGGTGGGGGCGGGGTTGATCATCAGCGAGGCGACGCAGGTGAGTCAGCAGGGGATTGGGTATCCGTGCACGCCGGGGATTTACACGCGGGAGCATGTGGAGGCGTGGAAGCCGGTGGTGAGGGCGGTGCATGACGCGGGGGGGCGGATGTACTGCCAGTTGTGGCACTGCGGGCGGGTGAGTCACAACGAGTTTCAGGCGGGGGGCGTGGCGCCGGTGAGTTCGTCGGCGGTGGGCAAGGGCGGGGAGGTGTACACGTACACGGGGCCGAAGCCGTATCCGGAGCCTCGCGCGCTGGAGATGGGTGAGATCGCGGGGGTGATTGAGCAGTATCGGCACGGCGCGAAGATGGCGCAGGAGGCGGGGTTTGACGGGGTGGAGCTGCACGGCGCGAACGGGTATCTGCCGGATCAGTTTCTGCGGGACGGCGTGAATCGGCGGACGGATGAGTGGGGCGGCTCGATCGAGAATCGGGCGAGGTTCATGCTGGAGGTGATGCGGGCGTTGGTGTCGGTGTGGGGCGCGGATCGCGTGGGTGTAAGGCTGAGCCCGTGCGGGACGTTTAACGACATGAGCGATTCGCAGCCGCGGGCGACGTTTGCGTATGTGGTGAAGGCGCTGGGCGGGATGGGGCTGGCGTATCTGCACATCATGGAGGCGATGGAGGGGGATCTGAAGCATGGGAAGGGGTGGCCGTCGTGGGAGTCGATTCCGGTGTCGTACTTCCGGCCGATGTTCACGGGGCCGCTGATCACGAACGCGGGGTTTACGAAGGAGAAGGCGGAGGCGTACATCGCGCGGGGAGATTGCGACGCTGTGGCGTTTGGCGTGCCGTACATCGCGAACCCGGATCTGGTGGAGCGGTTCCGGACGGGCGCGGCGTTGGCGGTGCCGGATGTGTCGACGTTCTACGCGGGCGGCGCGCGTGGGTACACGGATTACCCGGCGATGGCGAAGTGATGAGGGATGGCTTTCTACGAACGAACTGAAATGGAACACACGATGGCACGGATTGCACTGGTGACGGGCGCGAACAAGGGGATCGGGCTTGAGACGGCGCGGCAGCTTGGGAAGCTGGGGATGACGGTGCTGATCGGCGCGCGGGATGAGGCGCGAGGGACGGCTGCCGCGGCGGGGCTGAAGGCGGAGGGGATCGATGCGCGGTATCTGCAGCTTGAGGTGACGGACGGGGCGTCGATCCGTCGGGCGGTGAGCGCGATCGAGCGCGAGTTCGGGAAACTGGACGTGCTGGTGAACAACGCGGGGACGTTGATGTATCAGGGGGAGCACGTGGCAAGCGGGGCCTCGATGGAGGTGGTGCGGAAGACGTTTGACGTGAACTTCTTCGGGTTGGTGGAGGTGACGCAGGCGATGCTGCCGCTGATCCGCAAGTCTGAGGCGGGGCGGATCGTGAATCTGACGAGCATCCTGGGCTCGATCGCGGAGCATGCGGACCCGAACTCGCCGATCTACAACGCGAAGTTCGTGGGGTATGACTGCTCGAAGGCGGCGGTGAACATGTTCACGAATCACCTGGCGTTTGAGCTGCGGGGCACGGGGATCAAGGTGAACGCGGCGCATCCGGGGTGGGTGAAGACGGATCTGGGTGGGCCGAAAGCACCGATGGAGCTGGTGGATGGGGCGAAGACGGGCGTGCGGCTGGCGACGCTGGGGCCGGAGGGGCCGAACGGCGGGTATTTCCACAAGGACGTCCATATGAGGTGGTAAGCTGGTGGGAGGGGGCGTTGGCGGTTGGGTTGGTGTGACGGCGAGCCCGAGAAGAAGCTGAAAGGCCACGATGATGATGAATCAACTGGTGTTGCTGGCGCTGTTGGTGGTGGCGATGACGCTCGGCGCGTGCGCGACGGGCGGGGGCTCGCAGGCTGTGAAGGGGCGGTTCGCGATCGCGATTCACGGCGGCGCGGGGGTGCTCTCGAAGACTGCGCCGCCGAACGAGGTTGAGGCGTACGAGGCCTCGCTGCGGGAGGCGCTCACCGTTGGGCGTGACATGCTGGCGTCGGGGCGGACGTCGCTCGATACGGTGGAGGCGGTGGTGCGTGTGCTGGAGGACAACCCGTTGTTCAACGCGGGCAAGGGCGCGGTGTTCACCGCGGACGGCACGCACGAGCTGGACGCGTCGATCATGGATGGGCGCGATCTGAGCTGCGGCGCGGTGGCCGGGGTGAAGACGGTGAAGACCCCGATTTCGCTTGCGCGGCTGGTGAAAGAGAAGACGCGGCACGTGCTGCTAGCGACGGCCGGCGCCGAGCGGTTTGCGGATGAGATGAAGGTGGAGCGGGTGCCGAATACGTACTTCGACACCGACAAGCGGCGGAGGTCGCTGGAGGAGTGGAAGCAGGAGAACGGGGTGGCGATGGGGGACACGAAGCCGCCGTACTCGTACGGGACGGTGGGTTGCGTGGCGCTTGATATGGAGGGGAACGTGGCGGCGGCGACGAGCACCGGCGGGATGACGGGCAAGCGGTTTGGGCGCGTGGGCGATTCGCCGATCATCGGCGCGGGGTGCTACGCGAACAACGCGACGTGCGCGGTGAGCTGCACGGGGACGGGGGAGCAGTTCATTCGGCACGGTGTGGCCAAGACGATCTCGGATCGGATGGACCTGGCGGGCGAGCGTGCGCAGAAGGCGGCGGAGCACCTGGTGTTCAAGACGCTGGAACCGGACGATGGCGGGTTGATTGTGGTTTCGGCGACGGGCGACATCGTGATGGTGTTCAACTCGGAGGGGATGTTCCGGGGCGCGGCGGATTCGGGCGGGAGGTTTGAGGTTGGGATCTGGGGCGAGATGAAGAAGTAATCGAGATGCGAGAGGACGCGCTGCTTCGGCACATCATCGAGCGGGCGGCGGATCCGGCGTGGGCCGGGGCCGGCGTTGTGGTTGGCCCGGGGGATGATGCCGCGGTGGTGCGGACGCCGAGCGGGGATCTGCTGGTGATGACGGTGGACCAGGTGGTGCGTGGGCGTCACTTTGTGGCGGGGACACCGGTGGATCTGGTGGCGCGGAAGGCGATTGCGCGGAGTGTTTCGGATCTGGCGGCGATGGCGGCGATGCCGGCGTGGTCGCTGGCGACGGGGGCGTTGCCGGCGGGGTATCCGCAGGAGGAGGCGCGGGAACTGTTTGATCGGATGCACTTTTGGGCGCGGGAGTTTGGGTGTCCGCTGGTGGGCGGGGACATCGCGGCGAGTGCGGGGGACGAGGTGGTGTTGACGGTGACGGCGGTGGGACTGCTGGCGCGGGATGCGACTCCCCCACTGCGATCGGGGGCGAAGGTTGGGGATGGGGTTTTCGTGACGGGCGAGATCGGGGGGTCGTTTGATGTGGGGACGGGGTTGGGGAGGCACTTGACGTTTGTGCCGCGGGTGAAGGAGGCGCGGGCGTTGGCGGCGATGCTGGGGGGGGAGTTGCACGCGATGATGGATGTGTCGGACGGGGTGGGCGTGGATGCGGGGCGGATTGCGCGGGCGTCGGGGGTGCGGGTGGTGATCGAGGGGGAGCGGGTGCCGCTGGCGGCGGGTGTCGCGAGCGTGGAGGCGGGGATTGGGCAGGGGGAGGACTACGAGTTGTTGTTCACGGTGGCGGAGGGGGTGGAGGTGCCGGCGCGGTGCGCGGTGACGGGGACGAAGATGACGCGGATCGGGAGGGTGGAGGCGGGGGCGGGGGTGTATCTGTTTTTGGGCGGGGAAATGCGTGGGATTGAGGGCGCTGGGTGGGAGCACGGCGGTCAATAATCGTGGCGTGCGTGAGATTGTGCGAGAGCTGGCGGATGAGGAGATGACCGGGGCGTTTGCCGCGGGGCTGGCGGACGTTTTGCGGGCGGGGGACGTGGTGTTGATGGAGGGGGAGATGGGTGCGGGGAAGACGACGTTTGTGCGGGGGGTGGCGTCGCGGCTGGGGGTGGCGGCGTCGCTGGTTTCGAGTCCGACGTTTGTGATTGTGAATGCGTATCCGGTGCCGGCGGGAGCGGGGGCGTTGGGCGGAGGGAGGTTGGTGCACGCGGACGCGTATCGGGTGAAGGGGGGCGTGGAGGAGCTTGAGAACGCGGGGTGGGATCGGTTGATTGATCCGAGGACGGGGCGGGCGTTGGGGGTGGCGGCGGCGTTTATCGAGTGGCCGTCGCGGGTGGAGGGGGCGGT
>JBEIUO010000077.1:0-7841 GCA_040374335.1 Phycisphaeraceae bacterium | reverse complement strand
GACGAGAGGGCTTGGCCTTCGGCTCGGGCGCGGTTTCCTCGGTGGGACCGGCCTCGGCGCGGGCGACACCCTCCACGGTGGCGTCCGAGACGGCCTTCGCGGACGCGCCGTTCGAGACTGCCTTGCCTGCGGCAGCCCGGAGGGCTGCGATGGCTTCCGGCGTCTGCGTGCGGGCGTAGTGCTCGGCCGCGTCGCGCACGGCGTCCAAGAGCTTCTGACGGGTCGTTCGCTTGGTGCTCATGGGGACCGAGTGTATCGGAGCGATGCGACCGTCACCACCCGAGGTGAGGCGCAGAAGAAAAGTGCTCGTGGCAGGAAAAAGTTGTTGACCGCTGCGACGATCGTGGTACACACACCTGACCCGCGGGACAACGCGGAGCAAAGGAGAAGGTATGAACCCTGTTCGCGATCTCAGGTACTGGTGGAGCCGCGCGACCGAGCGTGGCTACCGAGGCCCCCGGCATGCTGCGGTGCTGCGCGAGAGCGGCGCGATTGTGCGCGTCGATCTTGCCCATGACCGGCAGTGGAGCTTCGACTTCGCGGGCATCCGCGATGTCGCCATGCTCGTGCCCGCCTCCGGCGCGTGGATGACCCGCGACCGCGTCGAGGGTGAGACGCCCGAGCGTGCGTTCGCCCTCGCCGATCGCCTGGAGCGCTGGCGCGCATGGCGCGAGCGCTGGCTCGACGCGCACCCCGAGGTGCGGCTGGAGCAGATCCTCCGTCGCCGCGACTGGTACTCGCACCAGAGCGACGACGGTGCGGTCTGGGCAGCCGGGGAGCGGGAGGACGCACGGCTGCGCGACCTGTGCGCCCAGGTGCCCGACGATGCCGTCCGTGCGCTCTGGGCGCAGTACGCGCCTGCCGAGTGCCTCGTGCCGGGAGGTGCGTCGTGACGCTGCTCGACACGCTCTCCGAGCGGTACGAGAGCCCGCGCGAGTTCTACCGCGCGAAGTACAAGTACACCGACTGCGGGCCATCCGTCGGGCTGCTCGTGCAGGGGCGCGGCTGGCTCTGGTGCGACCGGCTCCGAGACCTCGGAACCTTCGCGGACATGCGGGCCCGCGGGGAGACCGTCGAAGCGCTCGCCGTGTCGAGTATCGTGGAGGGCACAGACGCGGAGGTGCCCGCGATCGAGGCGACCTGGGAGGAGATCCAGGCCGATCCGTGGGGCCGCATTGACAGCATCGTGGCGGAGATCGACCGCGAGGCCCAGGCAATCTGGGACGACACCCACGGGTGCGACGCCTGCGCGGCGCACTGGCGCGAGGAGTGGGGGCACGAGGACATCGAGGCAGGGTGCCCCGTCTGGTCCGAGTGCCCGGAGTGCGATGGCGACGGTATCGCCATCTGACAGGAGAGAAAGATGGCGACGAAGAAGAAGAAGGTCGATTCCAAGCCCAAGAACGAGTCCGCGGACCCTGTCGTCGGAGACCGCCTGGACGAGGTGCTGGCCTCGATCAAGGCGGGCCTGACGATGACGGAGGTGGCGCAGATGACTGGCTTCCACGTCGAGACGCTCCGAAAGTGGTCGCGCGGCGGGCAGCTGAAGACCTTCAAGGTCGGCAACGTCGTGCGCGTCCACCGGAGTGATCTCGCGGAGTTCCTGGCGACGCGCTCGGAGACGAAGTGAGCACGCTGGCACAGATCGAGGCGCGGCTCAGGCGCTTCAAGGAGCAGATCGACATGACGAAGCGGGCCGCGGCCGAGCAGGGAGCAAAGACGGTCGGAGTGCTCGTGGCCCCGGACCTGTACGCGCGGCTGAAGAGCCTCGCGGAGTCGCGCAAGGTGAGTCTCAAGGCCGCGGTGCTGATCGCCGCCGAGGAGGGGCTTCACAGGCTCGGATTCTGATTCGAGTATGTCGAAAGCACTTGTCAGACAAGTGCAAGCAGGTTAGGTTCGCAACCCGATTCAAGGAGGCAGAGATGACCGACGAGAAGAAGCGCAAGGTTCGTCCGATCTACACCCTGATCCCGCGCGACGGCGGGCTCTTCGAGGTCCACAAGTGCTACGGGCTGGAAGAGGTGCGGAAGGTGCTCGGCAACGAGAACATCGGCAGCGACGACCCGCGCCTGGAGAGCGTGGTGCTGATCCGTGGCGACGAGATCCCGCTCGCCGTCCAGAAGCAGGTGAAGTTCACGTTCGGTCCCCGGTGAGCAAAGCGTTCGGGCGGACAAGCCCGACGAGAGGAAGGTGAGTGATGGGCAAGCAGGCGTTCGACGCACCGCGTCTCCAGGCGTTCTACCTCGACCCGCGCGAGGTGGTGATCATCGGACTCGACACTGAGGATGGTGTCGAGCACGTCCTCTACGATGAGCGGATCAAGCTGCCGATCGAGACGGCGGACGTGGACAACGTCCTGAAGCACGGCGTCCTGAAGCCCGGCATCGTCCGCAAGGAGAAGCTGCCGGACGGCGAGGAGCGATCCGTGGTCGTGGATGGTCGGCAGCGGACGCGCTGGGCGCGGGCGGCGAACGAGCGGCTCGCGGAGACCTACGGGGAGGACAGCGACGAGTACCGGCGTCGCATGGTGCGCGTGCCCTACTTGCCCAAGCAGATCGCACAGGCCGAGCAGCAGGCGTCGATCATGGTGGCCGCAAACCACCACAAGGAGAGCGACTTCGTGATCAAGGCCAAGCAGGCCCGGCGCATGCTGGACCTGGGCATGAGCCTGCGCGAGGTGGCGACCGACTTCGGCGTGAGCGACGCAGCGGTGGGCCAGTGGCTTCGGCTGCTGGACCTGTCCGCGTCGATGCGCGCCGCGGTCGAGCAGGGGGCGATGACGCCCTCGGCGGCGGTGCAGTACTCGGACCTGCCCCACGAGGAGCAGGATCGGGTGGTGGGCGAGGCGCAGGCCCTGGGGGTGAAGATCAGCACGACCAAGGCCCGCGAGGACCGCAGCAAGCGGTCGCGCGGTGAGGTCAGCAAGAGCCCCAACGCGGTCAAGCCGATCCCCGCCAGCGTGGTCCGCAAGCTGGTGGATCACGAGGAGTTCATGGGGGGGCTCACGCCCAGCGAGCGCGGCATGATCTGCTGGCTCGCGGGGCATCCGGGCATGGATCGGCGCGTGAAGGGGCTGCGCGCCGCTCTAAAGGAGATCGGCTACTTCACGGGAAGCGAAGACTGATGGCAACCAAGAAGGCGAAGAAGCCGGTCGAGACGCCCATCTACGACCGGCTGACCGACGCGCAGAAGTCCGTGGTCGATCACGGTAGCGGGCCGCTGCTCGCTGGTGCGGTGGCAGGGGCGGGCAAGAGCACGACTCTGATCGAACGGGTCGCGAAGCTGGTCGTGCAGGGCACACCGATCCAGCGGATCTGCCTCGTGGCGTTCAACGTCGCCGCCGCCAACGACCTGAACAAGAAGCTGAAGAAGCGCTTCAAGGGCATCGACACCGGAGAGGGCGATGTCGAGGTCGCCCGCACGCTGCACAGTCTCGCCCTGGCCGTGTTCAAGAGCGACACCGCGTCGAGCAGCACGAGGCTCGACCACACCGGCTCCCTGTGGCCCAAGGCCATCCAGGCCGCGTTCGAGCAGATGGGGCTGACGAAGGAAGAGCGTGACGTCGAGCTTGTGAAGAAGTTCACCTCGAAGGTCCGCAACGACTACCTCCCCTGCGATCCGCTCCTCATGCGCCTCGGCCACGTCCCCGACGAGCTTCTGAAGGCGGCTTCGATTGTGATCAGCAGCCGGAAGTCACCCCGCATCACCGATCCGAAGGCGCTCGTGGAGGTGTTCCTCGCCGCGAACGCGATCCGGCAAACCGGCAACGTCCAGGGCGCAGACGGCATCCCCTTCATCACCTTCGATGACGTGCTCTGGGAGGCGGTTCGGTCCCTGGAGCGCGACGAGTCGCTGCTGAAGCGGTGGCAGGCCCGCTACGACCACATCATCGTGGACGAAGCGCAGGATCTGTGTGAGTCGCAGTGGCTCCTCGCGGAGTACCTGAGCAGCGGGCACACCAACCTCGTGGTCGTGGGAGACCCTGCTCAGGCTCTCTACCGCTTCCGAGGCGCTCGACCCGAGCGGCTGACCGGATTCGCGAGCCGCTGGGCGCAGGCGAAGATGGTCTACATGCAGGAGAACTTCCGCAGCGGAAGCGCGATCCTCGACGGGGCCAACGAAGTGCTCGAACAGCTGCCGCCGGAGCAGAAGCTGCCGATGCGGCTGGCATCGACGCGGGGCATGACCGGGACGGTGGGGCTCATGTCCCCGAGGGACTCTGCGTCCGAGGCCTCGGAGATCGCGGCGGCGTGCCACGCGATCAAGGCGCAAGGCGGAGAGTGGCGGGACATCGCGATCCTCGTCCGAACCAACGACCAGACCGTGGATCTGGAGCTTCAGGCGTTCCGCCAGAAGGTGCCGGTGAGGCTCGTCTCCGGCACGAGCTTCTTCTCGGTTCACGAAACGCAGGTCATTCTGGCCTACCTCCGGCTGATCCTCGGCAAGGCCGACGCCGACGACCTGCTGCTGTGCGTGACCAACCCAGGACGCTACCTCGGCCGCAAGTTCGTGGAGGAGGTCACGGCCCGCGCCGGGGGCGGCACGGGCGACTGGGTCGAGAAGGTCGCCGCCAGCCGGTGCGGCGGTCCCCGCGGCGCCGAGTTCTGCGAGCACATGCGCTCGTGGCGAGCCTCGATGCGGCGCGGAGCCACGCCGATGACCCTGATCGACTCCATCCTCGACCAGACCGACTACGCGCGATGGCACCTTCGAGAGAAGGCGGAGCAGGATACCGCCAGCGATCTGGCAACGAACCTGAGCCGCGTCAGGGCGTTCGCATCCGACTTCGACACCGTCGAAAAGCTCGTGGAAACGGTGGATGCGATGCAGGCGGCGCAAAAGTCAGCCGCCGCCAGCCGCAACGCCGTGACGATCTCCACCGTCCACCAAGCCAAGGGCCTGGAATGGCCCGTGGTGTTCATCCCCGGACTCACCGAAAGCCGGTGGCCGCTGCCATGGAGCGAGCTTGAGGACGAGTTGCGCTGCTTCTACGTCGCAGTGACGCGGGCGCGCGACGAGTGCTGGCTGTCCCACTACGAGGACGGAAGCGGAGCCACGTCGAAGACGAAGCACACCTCGTTCGTCAACGCCATGAAGCCGTTCGCGTCGGGAGCCAAGCCGACCGACGCACGCCAGATGGTTGCGCCAGGGCAGCTTTTGCTGCTGTGATTCGGCTGTGACGCCGATCAAGTGCCCCTGCTGCACACGAAACATGACCAAGGGGTGGCGCATCCCCATGATAGGTCCGGCAGGGGCATTTCGTCACATGGCGTGCTCGTGCGGTGCCGAGGCGTGGTTGAAGAAGGAGAGAGGCAAGAAGCCCTCTCTGTTCAACTTCCGCGCCGACCCGTCCCTGCCCTTTGTGACCATGAAGCAGGTGCAGGGCGACGACGAATAGCGCTACTTCCGAAGCGCACGATAGAGCCGGTCGGCCGCCTCTTCGGCTTCGCCAACGTAGGCCGCGATCTCGATCGGCGTCACGCCCTGCCTTGCGAGCCGCTCGATGGTCTTGACCCGCTCGACCTGAATCTCCGAGACCTTGCCCTGCTTGCCGGAGGCGGAAAAGATCGCGATGCCGCAAGTCTGCGCCATCAGCTTGTCCAGAAGGCGAGAGACGTGCGGGCTTCGTCGGGGCACGGCGGACTCAGATGGTGTGGGGGCCCATCCAGAGGGCGTTGATCAGGAAGCTGGTGATCCCGCCGCCGAGCGCCCCGAGCGGGATGCTGTTCTCGCTGACGGCCGCCGCGATGCCGCCTACGGCCACCCCGGACAGGACCGCTGCCACGCGCGAAGCGTTGACAGCGGCGCGGGTGCGATTCGTCCAAGCCGCGCTGAGAGCCGTCGAAGAGCAGGCGTACTCGGTGAGCAGATCGCCCAGTCCACCAGCAAGCGAGTAGTTGAACCGCACGTCGTACTCGTCACCGGCAGCCTTGCGAACCGTCACCACCTCGGCGCCAGGGGTCAGCGTGGGCTGTGCGAGCAAGATCCGGCAGACAGCGCGCGGATCGCGACGGAGCATCCGCTTAGAGGTCTTCATCGCCTCGGTCATGCCGCGCACCGGGACGCTCAGGGTAGAGCGCCCACCGCGCTCGCACCGGACGAGGTAGTTCTGGGCTTCCATTCGTCGCACGGACTGTCCGATCGTCTGGCCGAGCCCGTGAAGCATGCGGACGGCACCGCGGCCGGGCTCGATGTCCGCCACGACGTTCTCGCTGCCAGGAGGGCTCACGACCTTGCCTGCCTTGCCCGAACGGGAGAAGGCCATCGCGAGAGCGTCGGCGGCGTCGGAAAGCTCCTCGTACAGATACTCTCCGCGGGGCTCGCCAGCGATGACAAGCTCGAAGCTCATCTTGACCGGCTCCGCCGCACCTCCTCCCTGACCCAGACCGCTCGTGCCAGTCCGAGCGGGTCGGCGTCTCTCTCGGATCATGTTCCCCTCCGCATCCGTCCGAACCGTGTGATCGCCTTGTGGCGTGCCGGTCAGCGTGATCGTGCATGGAACACGGTTGCGCCGAGAATGGTCGGTCCCGACCATGACGGAGGTGAGAGCGTCGCCGCGATAGACGACCGCGCCGTTGCACTCGACCACCCCGTTGCCAGCTACCGCGCTGTCCGATGCGCGAATCCCGCTGCCGGGACGAGCCATCGCTTCGATGATCGAAGAGGACGCAGCAGGGGTTGGGGCCGCCGAGGCCGGTGTGCTGGACCGGCCGAACAGCCAGCAGCCGAGGCCCGCGCAGTCCGTGCCCATGATCCCCCGGTACGGGTCCAGGCCGTAGCGCATGATCGCAGGCTCGCCCGTCGTGAAGCTGCCGTGCTCGATGTACGGAGCGATCGGAAGGCCCGCCTCCAAAAGCGGCTGCACGCTGGGCAGCCCGGTGCGACCTTGCGGCAGCGATGCGAACGAAATCTGTCCAGGCACCCACTTGGCCTGACCGAGGCTGTAGCTCATCGAATCCTCCTGGGGACAGGCAAGCCTAACCCGAACGCTGCTCAGGCTCCACCTTGCAACTTGTCTGACAGCCCGTGCTAGAGTCCCGGCCGTGGCAAACCTGAAGGTTCAGTCCCTCGTCAGCAACAGCGGCGACGAGATCCGCGAAGAGCTTCTTGCCAAGCCCCACATGCCGGTAGGAGCGTTGCTGCTGAAGTACGCGCAGGAGTTCCGGGCGCTGGGCCTCACCAACCCGAAGAAGCAGATTCTGGGCAAGGGCAGCTTCGGCGTGGCGTACAAAGTCGAGATCGACGGCGTCGAGAGCGTCGTGAAGATCACGCGCGACCCCTACGAGATCCTGTCCAGCTTCGCGCTTCAACGGCAAGCGTCCCAGCGCATCGTGCCCATCTACCGGGTCTGGGGGTGCTCTCAGAGCGTGCCCAAGGGCAAGCGGGGCGAGTCGTGGCTCGGCTGGTTCGTCATCCACCGCGACCTTCTCAGGCCGGTGTCGCAGGCCGACGCCAAGGCGCTCGAAGGTCTGTTCGCGCTGTACCTCGACCAAGACATCGACCTCTGGGTACCCAAGGTCGGAGCCGCCGGTCGCGCGATGCGGGAGAAGTGGCGCATGTACGTCAACGAGCACATGAGCCCGCACCAGACCCAGCGGGCCATGCTGCTGCTGGACGAGATCAGCCTCGCCGTTCGAGAGATGCTGAAGTACGGCATCGACTGGGCCGACTTCCACAGCGACAACATGATGCGCGACAAGAAGGGCGTGATTCGGATCGCAGACGTCGGATTCGGCGTGCCCCGGCAAAACTTCGAGGTCGAGCCTCCAGAGTTCACGCTCGACAGCGTAACCAAGCACATCGAAGCCCTGTCCTCCGCGAAGGAGTAGCCTGCCCTGCGG
>JBEIUO010000283.1:0-4541 GCA_040374335.1 Phycisphaeraceae bacterium | reverse complement strand
GTCTGACACAGGCAAGACCACGACATGATCTCGCCTCGCCCACAGCGGCCACGCCTGCTTCATGCTCGGATCGATGAGCCAGCGACTCGACCACTTGTCCGGCCGCCACCGGCTCGGCACGACCACGAACACGCGCTCGGCCACCCGGTACCACTCGCGAAGCGCAAGCTCCGGGTACTCCAGGCACTCCAACACGTCGCACGCAAACAGGGCCCCGAAGTGCTTGTCGGGCCACTGGAGCGCGTAGTAGTTGCAGAAGCTCACCACGTCCGGCCCGTGCGCCACGAGCGGGGCCTCGG
This sequence comes from Phycisphaeraceae bacterium, assembly GCA_040374335.1. Taxonomy (GTDB): domain Bacteria; phylum Planctomycetota; class Phycisphaerae; order Phycisphaerales; family UBA1924; genus JBEIUO01. The sequence continues at coordinate 4,242 of JBEIUO010000283.1, read as the reverse complement.
CGTCGAGGTTCACGTCGCCCCACAGGCGCTCGCCCAGGATGCTCGCCCGAAGCGACTTGCCCTTCACCCCCGCCCCAAGATTCACGAGCGGCTTGCCGTTGCGGTCTGCGACCCCACGCGCCAGTCGCGCGACCTGCTGCGGACGCTGGACAGCGTCACGGGCGTAGGCTGCGGCGGCGAAGCCCAGCCCGGCCTTGATCAGCAGGTCGCGCATGGGCGTGTCACGCTGCGCGACGACGGCGACGGTTGCGGCGGACGTACCCGCCCCCGCGAAGCACCTCGGGTGCCTTCGCGTCCCACCAGAAGAACTGGGCGACTACGAGCCCCGCCAGCCCGAACGTGGCGTACTTCCATCCGACCGGCACCTGCCGACCGTCGGAAGCCTCTGCCTGACCCATGCCGGGCCGACGCGCGAGGGCGGGGATCGTTGCCATGTTCAGTCCCTCTCAGTCAAGCGTGACGCGGTGGGCAAGCTCGGGGCTGATCTGCCCGTCCTTGCTCAGGTAGTCCACGAAGTCGGAGAACGCGACGCGCGTGTCCGTGTTGTGCATCTTGGTCCCCGCGTAGTTCGTGAACCGGCGACGGCTGACACCGGCCGGGCGTAGCTCCTCGACCATCTGCCAGAACGCATCCCGCACCTGCTTCTGGGTGGTCATGGGGTACCCGCCACGCCCGCGGCTGTTCCGCTTGGGGCTACGGCTCGTTCGCTTCTTACTCGTCCGCTTGGTTGCCATGTTCAGTTCTCCCGCCAGTAGACGAAGCCGCTCGGCGTCGTGTCGTAGTTGACATCGTAGCGGCTCAGGAAGTGAGCCCAGCCGTCGGCGCTCACGGCCTCCTGCGCGGCGGCATCCTCATCGATCCCCGCGATCTTGATCGCCTGCGCGATTGCCTCCTCGCGGCCGTAGATGTCTTCGAGGTACGCGATCGGATCGGCCAGACGGTCCTCGGTGATCTTCTCGGCCAGGGTCTCGATGTCGCCGTCCTCGGGCTCGGGAAGGTCGCCGTCCTCGTCCTCCTCGGGCGCGTCCATGCCGTAACGCTCGGCCTCGCGCCAGAAGTCCTCGGCATCGTACTCGCGCAGATCGTCGTAGGTCATGCTCTCGACGTCGGACGTCAGGTCGCGACGGAGCCGATCCGTGTCGATGTGCTGCTCGATGAAGTCGCGGTTGAAGATTTCCGGCTCGTTTTCCAGATCCTGCTTCGCCACCGCGACGGCCAGCGATTCCGCGCCGTCCTCGTCCTCCATGACGAGCCACGACCGACGGCCCCCGCGCGTGCTGATCTCGTAGACCGTTCCCTCGCGGAACGAGGTCATGTGGCTCTCTTCGATGGTGAGATCGTCGGCGTCCTCGCCCAAGGCCTCCGCCACCTCGCGGAGAACCGCCTCCTCGTCACCAAAGTCCGTGCTCTCGTTTCGTCGCGTCGTCTTTGCCATGTTCCTACTCCTGCCGGGATCTTATCACTTGCGCCCAGGTTGGCGAACTTCTAACCGATGGGTCAGCGGCGTGGCACCTCGCGGCCCACCGTGGGTCTTGCTCCAGAGGAGCGTGGCGTTCGCCTGATAGTGGTGCGGCGTCAGCACCGTGCAGACATGCGCCAGCGTGGGATCACGCTCGTCCAGCCGGAACAGCACCCAACTGTCCCGCGACAGATCCTTGCTCGGATGGTGGACCCGCACGAGCAGGTTCCTGCGCCAGCCGCGCGAGCGCCGATCGTCCCACTCCCACCACTCCTCCGCGCGGCCCGACGTCAGCGCAAGCTGCGCGTCACGCTGCACCTGAGCCAAGGGGATCCCCGCGCGCTCCTTCAGCCGCGCGAGCGAATGGTCCGACCAGCGGAACCGGCGCACGGCAGACGGGGGAGCGAACGAGGATGCGGGGGTTCTTGCGTGATAGGTCACGGATCACCCCTAGCCATTCCGACGCGCATCACCAGCCCTCCTTCCTCTCGCCCGGCATGTCCGCCGGGACAACCAAGGTGTAGCAGAGGCGAAGGTGCCGTCAACAACCTTCTGCAACTTTTTTCAGCGGCGGCGGGCGTACACGGCGAGGCCGACCAGAAGCGCCGCGGCCGAGCCGCCAGCGATGGCGATGGCCGCCCACGGTGGGCCGCCAGATTCGCCGCCCGAGGCTCCACCGCCACCAGCATCCGGGCCGCCGCCTCCCTTGGCCGCAGACCCGCCGCCGCCACTTGGGCCTCCACCGCCTTCGGTGAAGTACATCTCAGCGGTCAAGATCGCGTCGTTCAGCTGCCGGGGCAGCGTCAGGCCTCCGCTGGAGGTGCGAGCGAGGCCGGACGCGGACAGTCCGTTGCGAGTCGCGTAGGTGCGGATCGCCGCAAGCGTCGGGCTGCCGCTGGAGTCGATGCGGCCGTCCGGCGCACGCATCGAGAGCATCCGGTACTCGATCAGCTTGGCTTGGAGCCGAGCAACGCCGCCCCCGGTGCCGGAGGTGAGCGTGACAGAATCCGAAGCGGCCTGCCCAAGGCCACGAAGATGGTAGGTCATCGCGACCTCCGCCGACGATTCGCGAGCACGGCCGTCGTCCGCCCGAAGGTCTTGCCGAGCCACCAGCCCGTGAACAGCCCGATGAGCAGACCGCCGCCAGCGGCAGCTACCACGGTGCCCCCGAAGGCGGCGGACTCGACGTCCAAGCCCATGCCCGAAGCAGGAAGGCGCGCGGGAGAGCGTCCAAGGGAGCCGCAGCCGCAGTCAGCCGCGGCGAGCGGATACCGATGGGAGCGCATCCCGTTGATCATCGTGAAGGCCATGCGCGCAACTCTAGCCCGCCGATCGGTGGTCGTTCAAGCCGGACCCTTCGACTTCGCGGCGCGGCTGTACCACGGGTGGCTCTTGAACCGACGCCCGGCTGGCTTCTTTTCAGCGGGAGGCGGCTCCGGCCGAGGCGGCTCCGGCTGCGCCAAGATCCACATCGTCTCGGCGTGAACGTAGTCGAGCATGAGCGCGCGAAGCTGCGCGCGAAGCTCCTTCACGCGGGCCTCGCGCGGCGCAGGCTCGCTCAGAAGCTCTCGGGTCAGCTGCGCGATCTGGTCGGCAACCGGGAACAGGAACGTGGACCTGTCAGGCGGCATCCAAAAGCTGCGTCGCGAGGCGGACGCCCGGCGTTTTTCGACCCCAGTTCAGAAGAGCCACGACTCGCGTCTCCGTGACGTGCAGCTTGCCCGTGCCGAAGCGCTTGCCCTGCGCCCGCATCTGCGCCTCGTGACGCTCCACGAAGTTCAACGCGCGAGCCGCCTTGTCCCACATCGCGGGCGTCCACTTGGCCGAGGGCGTGTCCTTCATCTTCGCCAGGAGCGGAAGCTCGGCTCGGATATGAGCGAAGGACGCACGCCTGGAGAGCGGGCTCTTGTGCCAGCGGCGGATCTCGTCGCCGGTCATGTTGATCGTCCTGTTGAAGCGACGCGCGAGCGCATCGTCGCTCATGGCAGACGGCGGGCGGCTCGTGCGCTTGTTCTTCAGCACCACCGACTCGATCGGGAGGCTCTTGCGGTGCCACGCGACTGCGTCCACGCCCATCACACGGTTCAAGCGGGACTCGTGAGGTCGCACGTCCGAGTCGAACTCGACCACGACGGGTTCGGGCTCATCGGCGTAGCCGCGGTACCAATCCTTGAGCAGTTCCACGTCAACCGTGGCCGCGGGGGACGCATAAATCTTGTACTTGCCATCCCACGGGGCACCGGCTCGCAGCCGACCCTCTTTCAGGATCTTCTGGGCAAACTTCGGCTTCGTAACGTGCCGGTAGCGCGGGTTCCTGCTCGTGCGCTTCATGTCCTCACCTTACCGTCACCGCGGCCCACACTGCGCCCGTCGCCACCACGCCCACGGCGAACCAGAGAGCCTCGCTCTCCCACCATCCGCGCTCGGCGGCACGGCGGGCCTGCTCTTGCGCCTCCTGAAGCTGCCGGAGCAGGTCGGCCTCCCTGGACCCCCAGAGATCGTCGCGCAGGCGAAGTCGGTCCTCGGCAGCGGAGAGTCGAGCGTGTTCCATCTCGACGCGCACGTCGCACACCTCGCGGTCGCGCTCGGAGGTGCGGCCAAGCAGGTAGCGCATCCGGTCGTACTCTTGCTGGATCTGAAGGAAGTCCCCTGCGTCGATCAGCAGGCCGTCGCGCGGTGCCGGAGCGCCCCGACGCAGTGGAAGCACCTCGGACGGATCTGGAAGCCGGAACTCCTCAGACGCTTCCGACGGCGCTGGCTCCTGGGCGAGGGCCGACGAAGGC
>JBEIUO010000432.1:0-3439 GCA_040374335.1 Phycisphaeraceae bacterium | reverse complement strand
CGGAACTCGCGGCGGCGCTCGCCCCCGCTCTCGGTCTCGACGACGACGGTCGTTCCGGTGATGTCCGCGGGCATCAGGTCCGGGGTGAACTGCACGCGCGAGAACCCGAGGCCGACCGACTTCGCAAGGGTGCGAACCAGGAGCGTCTTGCCGACTCCCGGGACGCCCTCGAGGAGCACGTGGCCCGAGCAGAACAGCGCGATCAGGACACCCTCCACGATCCCGCTCTGGCCGATGACGGCCTTGCCAACCTGCGAGCGGACCGCGGCGAAGTCTTCGCGGAACTTGGTTGCGGCATCCAGGAGAGCTTGTGTGGAGTCTGTCATGCGGCGGATGGTAGGGGGAAGCGGACGGGCTGCCGGTTCAGGTGCGAGGGAGCGTCCAGAGGGCGGGAGAGGTCGGGGGTTGACCGAGCTGCACGTTCGCATTTAGTATGGGGGCATTGGATCCAAAGGTCGGGGATGCCGGGAGACCCCCGCGCAATCCTCGCCTGTCGCCGCCTCGGGGTTCTTTTCGCCTGCTAGCCTCTCCACCATGCTCACCGTCAAAGCCTTTCAACAACTCATCCGCGACCGCTACTTTGCCACGGACAACGCCCGAGGAACGCCGGGGACGTTCATGTGGCTGATCGAAGAAGTGGGCGAGCTCGCGACGTCGCTCCAGGAGAACGCGCCGGGCAAGACGCCGACGCCGGAGCAGAAGAAGAACCTCGAGGAGGAGTTCGCCGATGTGATCGCGTGGATCACCACGCTGGCGAACATCCACGGCGTGGATCTCGAGCAGGCGCTCACGAAGTACACGGACCCCAAGCGCGTCGAAGGCGTGAAGGACTGACCCATGGCCGATCCGCGCGAAACGCCGGCGATGCAGCAGTACTTCCGGTTCAAGAAGCAGCACCCCGAGTGCGTGCTCCTGTTCCGGATCGGTGATTTCTACGAGATGTTCGACGAGGACGCGGTCAAGGTCAGCAAGGCGATCGGCCTCACGCTGACCCAGCGCACGGCGGGCCTGCCCATGGCGGGCGTGCCCTTCCACCAGCTTGAGGTGTACCTCCGCAAGCTGCTGCGGGCTGGGTTCCGCGTTGCGGTCTGCGAACAGCTTGAGGACGCCAGCAAGGCCAAGGGGATCGTGCAGCGCGGCGTGACGCGGGTCATTACCCCCGGGACGCTGGTCGACGAAACACTGCTCGACAGCGAGAGCGCGGCGACCCTGGGCGCGATCGCGTTCACGGAAGCCGGCGACGAATCTGCCGCGTCGCTCGCGGTGATCGATGTGGCCACCGGCACATTCGTGGTCGCGGACTGCGCAAGCGGCGCGATCGTCGATGAGCTCGCCCGCAGGGGCGTGCGGGAGCTGGTGTACTGCGAAACCGCGGACGGCAAGGTCCCCCCGCGAGTGCAGCGGCTGATCGGTGCGTTGGGCCTTGCGCCAACCCCCAGACCGGCATGGCAGTACCGGCCCACGGAGACGCGGCAGGCGCTGGTCGAGCAGTTCGGGGTGTCCACGCTCGCGGGATTCGGGCTGGTGGACGGCGAGGGGGCGGTTCTTGCGGCGGGCGCACTCGTGCGGTACCTGCGAGAGACGCAGTCGGGCTCGGAGACCGATGGGATCGCCGGGCCGAAGGTGAGCCTGAGGCATCTGCGGCCGCCACGCAAGGAGAGCGTGGCCTCCTGCTGCGCGGTGGACGCGGTGAGCCTCCGGTCGCTGGAGATCGAGCGGACCATTCGCGGCGGGAACCTCGATGGGTCACTGCTCGGGGTGTTCATCGGCGGGCGTTCTTCGTGCCGAACCGCGATGGGGAAGCGGACGCTGCGGGACTGGCTGGTGCGGCCTCTGGCCGACGCTGGAGACATCCGCGCTCGGCAGGGTGTGATCGGCGTGCTGGTGGAAGACCGGACGCTCGCGCAGAACGTCGGCGAGCTGCTCACGAAGGTGCAGGACGTGGCCCGAATCTGCGGGCGAGTGGCGTTGGGACGCGCGACGCCGCGAGACATGCACGGCCTTGGACGGTCGCTCGCGGTTGCGGCAGAGCTGGCTGGGTTGCTGAGCGGGTCGGCGCACCTGGCGGAAATCGCGTCGCAGGTGAACGCGGACGCCGAGGGATTGAGCGAACTGGGCCAGTGGTCGCTGTCGGTGTTGGTGGACGAGCCGCCGCCGCATCTGCGTGAGGGAGGGGCGTTCCGCGACGGCGTGGACGCGGTGCTCGACGAGGCGAGGCTGCTGCAGCGGGACGCGGGGTCGTGGCTCTCCGAGTACCAGAAGCAGCTCATCGACAAGTACAACCTGCCGAGCCTGAAGGTCGGGTTCAACAAGATCTTCGGGTACTACATCGAGCTTCCCGCGGCGCAGGCGCGGACAGCGCCTCCGGAGTTGATCCGCAAGCAGACGCTCAAGAACGCGGAGCGGTACATCACACCGGAGCTGCGTGAGTTCGAGCACAAAGTGCTCACGGCGGAGTCGCGTGCGATCGAGCGTGAGCGGGAACTCTTCGCCGACATGTGCACGCGGGTGACGAGCCGGATGGATGCCGCGCTGCAGTACGCCGGCGCGGTTTCGAGGCTGGACGCGATGCTGGCGTTGGCGGACAAGGCGCAGGCGCGAGGGTGGATCCGGCCCGAGATCACGGACGATCGCGTCATCGCGATCCGCGCCGGACGGCATCCCGTGCTGGAGGACACGCTCGGCGGGAACTTCGTGCCCAACGACACGGAGCTCGGCGCGGGCGAGACACCGGCGCCGCTGGCGATCATCACCGGGCCGAACATGGCGGGCAAGTCGACCTTCATTAGGCAGGTGGCGCTCATCACGCTGCTTGCGCACGTGGGGAGCTTTGTGCCGGCCGAGGCGGCGACGATCGGCGTGGTGGACCGCGTGTTCACGCGGATCGGGGCGGACGACGCGCTGCACGCGGGGCAGTCGACGTTCATGGTTGAGATGATCGAGACGGCGAACATTCTGAATCACGCGACGCCTCGTAGCCTGATCGTTCTCGACGAGGTGGGTCGGGGTACGAGCACGCTGGACGGGTTGAGCCTCGCATGGGCGATCGTCGAGCATCTCGCGGAGTTGGGCCCACGGACGCTGTTTGCCACGCACTACCACGAACTGACGGACCTCGAGGAGCGGTTCAAGGACCGGGTGCGGAACCTGCACGTCTCGGTGCGTGAGTGGCCGCCGGGCGATCCGCACGCGCAGATCATCTTCCTTCACCGCATCCTGCCGGGGCAGACGGATCAGTCGTACGGGCTGCACGTTGCGCGGCTGGCGGGCATACCGGGCGGGGTGACGGCGCGGGCCCGCGAGGTGCTGGCGTCTCTGGCGGTTCACCACGGCCCACAGATCGGGAGCGAACTGGCGGCGAGTGTTCCCTCGGCGCGTCGGCACGACGAGGCCGGGCAGATGTCGCTGTTCACGGAGTATCTGCCCCACCCGGCGGTGG
>JBEIUO010000002.1:0-19585 GCA_040374335.1 Phycisphaeraceae bacterium | reverse complement strand
GGTGGGCCTGCCTGTCTCCGATCCGCTCGTGGTGACGATGTACGTTCAGAACCACCCGTCATCCTCCAGCGTCCGTGCGCGCGCGGTGACTTCGCTGAGCCAGGGTGGGGTCCCGATCTGGAGTGAGGTTCTCGCGACCCCCGGGCTCGGGGCCTCCAGCGATGCGCCGCCACCCGAATGGAAGCCCATCGTCTCGGTGGTGGCGCCCATGCTCACCAACCAGGCGTTGCAATCGCGCGTCGGATCGATCACGGTTGACGACAGCGACGGTGGGTTCGCGTCGCTCGCGATCGGCGATCTCGTCCAGATCGCCGACTCTGAGGGCGTCACGAGTGCTTACAACGAGGCGTTCTCCGTTCGCGCACTGTCCCGTGGCCCCAACGCGGAGTTGCAGATTTCCTACGATTGGATCCCGCGCCAGTTCCCCGTGATCGGCGACCGAGCAACATTCATCAAGGGGCGGGAGATCCTCAAGAAGATCAGCATCGAGATACCGGCGGTCGGAGCGGGGGTGTGGCGCGGCCTCGAGATCATCGCTGATACAAACGCGGACGGTGTCCTGCTGTGGGGATTTGGGTTCGAGAACCCGGCACGCATCGGACTCGTTACCGCCCCGATCGGGCGCTCCGGATGCGGCGCGTGGATCCAGTACTTGCGCTGGCCGTCGATCCCGATCGATGGCGGTCCGTCGTTGCTGCAGCTCATCCTCGCCGAGCTCGACCTCGACGTCTTTGTCATGACCACGGCGGATCAGGGAACTCCGGGAGGCGAGCACGTTGCCGCGTGCGAGTGGGTCATCGATGCCGTCAAAGCCGCGTTGCCCCAGACCGAGGTCGTCCTGTACGCCACAGGTCCCGAGTACGTGTCCGAGGAAACCCTCGACAAATCTGACGCGTACGAGAAGTTCAGCATCTTCGCCGCGATGCAACTGGCCGCCTTCCGCCGCGAGGTCCCGTTCACGTCCTTTTTCTGTGACGCCGAGCGGAGTTCCTCCGCGTTCGGTCGGTTGGAGAGCGGAGCCGATACCGCGGAGAGCCCGACGCATCCAGGCACCGTTCAGGACGTGACGATCCTCGCTCGTCAGCTCGTGGGGCTCGCGCCCATCGCCCCGGTCATCAGCCCCGCTTCGCTCACGGTCTGTCCATCCGCGACCGCAGAGTTCTCTGTCATCCCGTCGACCGTGCCGGGTACAACCTACAGCTGGCAACTCGAGGATCCGCAAGCCCCTGGCGGATTTGCCCGCCTTGACGACGGCCCCGTGGACCGCGCGGGCGTGCGGGTCGCCGTCGCGGCAGGAGCATCCACCCCCAGTCTCTCGCTCTCACAACTCGGGGCGTGGGCTTCTTCCTCGTGGCCGCCCGGCTCCTTTGTAAGCGTGCGTTGCGTCGCGACCCGCGCCGCGCACTCGATGACCTCCGCGGGTGCTGCGCTCCGCGTGTGCCAGGGGGACTTCGACTGCTCGGGCAGCGTGGATGGTGACGATGTCATCGACTTCATGGGTCTCTGGGATAGCGCGGACGTTGTGGCTGATGTGAACGCAGACGGCTCCGTCGACGGCGACGACGTCATCGCCTTCTTCGCCCGATGGGACGCGGGCTGCTGACCCGTTCGGTAGAATGCGGCGATGAACCTCGCACGCACCATCGTCGTCGCACTTCTCGCGTTTGTGGCGATTCCCTCGCTCGCGCAGGAGCAGAAACGCTCCGAGCCGGTTCCAGCGGCCGTGCCCGCGTTCTCCCAGGAAACGGTCGATGCCATCATCGAAGCCGCGGTCCGGGAGCAACAGATAGTGGGCATCTCGGTTGCCGTCGCGAAGGACGGGAAGATCGTTCTCGAACGCCACTACGGCTTCGAGCACCGGGAGGACAAGATTCCCGCCGGCCCACAGACCATGTACCGCTGGGCCTCGATCTCCAAGCCGGTGACCGCGGTTGCCGCGATGCAACTCGTCGAAGCCGGCAAGCTCGATCTTGAAGCGGACGTGCGCTCCATAGTGCCAGCGTTTCCTGAGAAACCGTGGACCATCACGGTGCGCCAGCTGCTCTGCCACCAAGGCGGAATCGTGCACTACTCCAACGGCACCGTGACCGCACTCCCGGTCCCCCCGTCGCCCCCCAACCCCTACCAGGACGTCGTTCTCGCGCTCGACACGTTCAAGATGTCCCCGCGCGTCTGCGAGCCGGGCACCAAGTACTCCTACACCACGCACGGGTACATGCTCGCCGGTGCCGCAGTGCAACTCGCCGGCGGGGATACCTTCTGGAACCAGGTCCGCACCCGGATCGCCGAGCCCGCGGGCATGACATCCTTCCGCCCCGACTACCAGTGGGAGCAGATCCCCAACCGGACCCGCGGCTACCGCAAGGTCGCGGGCGTCATCGTCCCGTCCACCGATACGGACGTCAGTTGGAAGCTCGCGGGCGGCGGGTTCATCTCAACGGTGGGCGACCTCTCCCGGTTCTCCATCGCCCTCATGGACAACACGCTCCTCAAGGCCGAGTCCTTCGCCGCGATGCGGAAGCGCCAGCCGCTCCGCGACGGTACCCGCACCGACTACGGTCTCGGCCTCAGGATCGGCCGACTCGGAGAGACCGCGACCTGCCTGCACTCCGGCTCTCAGGAGAAGACCGCGACCTTCCTCCTCATGGCCCCGGCTTCCAAGTCCAGCGTCGCCATCATGTGCAACACCGAAGACACCGAACTCGGTGGGCTCGCCCGCACCATCCTCAGCTCCGCCCTCGGCGAGGCCCCCGCCGAACCCAAGACCCCCTGATCAATCGCCGCACGCCGGGGGTTGACACGGCCCGCGTCATATGTGACCGTAGGGTCACACGTCATGGAGGACACCTTCGATGCGGTCTTCGGGGCACTGGCGGATCCGACCCGCCGGCGCATCCTCGACGAACTCAGGGCCCGGCCCAGAACCACCGGCGATCTCGCCGCCATGTTCCCCGGACTCTCTCGGTTCGCGGTGATGAAACACCTGAAGGTGCTCTCGGAGGCAGGCCTGGTGATCGCCAAGCCTCAGGGACGCCAGGTGTGGAATCACCTCAACGTCGTGCCGCTGCGTCGCGCGTACGAACGCTGGGTGAGCCCGTTCGCGGATCTGTGGGCCGCATCGCTCGAGAATCTCAGGCGCGCGGCGGAAGCAAAGAGCAAGAGGAGTAGGTCATGAAGCGTCAGTTGTCTGTCCTCACCGTCGCTGGTCTCTCGCTGGTTGGTTGTGCTTCGTCGCAGCAGCTCGAAGTCGTGCCCGAGCCCAGCCCGACCACCATCGCAAGGTTCGAGGCGATGAAGAAGCTCAACGGCCGCTGGGAAGCCGTGGCGCCCATGGAAGGCATGTCCCCCGTTTGCGAGTTCAAGGTCATCGCCGGTGGCCCCACCATCGTGGAAACCATGTTCCCCGGAAGCACCCACGAGATGATCAACACCTACACCATCAACGGCGACTCCATCGTCGCCACCCACTACTGCGCCCTCGGCAATCAGCCCCACATGAAGCTCGTCGGTGGCTCCAACACCGACTTCCTCTTCGCCTCCACCGGTGTCTCCAACCTCCACTCCAAGACCCAGGACTACATGATGGACGTGCACCTCACGCTCGCCGGACCCGACCGGTACACCGCTAAGTGGCGCGGCCAGAACAGCGGCAAAGTCGGCGAACACGCCGTCTTCGAGATGAAACGCGTCAAGTAAGCCCGCTTTCCACACCCTCAACCTGTCCGGGGCGCGGCTCCCGAAACGGAGTCGTCGCTCTTTCAACCCCTACAACCCCGCCCACTCCCGCAGGACCGCCGCGAGCGCATCCGGCACCGGCATCACGCTCAGCCGCCCCTGCGTCACCAACGCAAACGCCGCGAACCGTTTGTCCGCTTTCACCCTCGCCAGCGGCACCATCACCTTCGCCGGCCGAACCGCCTCGACATCCACCGCGACGAACTTGATCTCTCCCGCCGCCGTCTTCTCCGGTCGCTTCGGGTCCGCGTACGGCTCACTCACCACTCGCGCAAGCCCGACAATCGCCTTCTCGTCCCCCGTATGAAACACCAGCACATCATCCCCCACGCGAATGGAGCGGAGGTGCTTGTTCGCCGCGGCATTGCTCACGCCATCCCAGCGGGCCCGCCCACCCTTCGCGAGGGTGTGGAACGAGTACTCGCCCGGCTCGGTCTTGAAAAGAAACGTCGCCACGCTCAGCCCTCAAACGAGAACGAGAACTTCGCCCACCAATCGAAGGTCGCCTTCGGCCCGAGCACCTGCACGCCCGTTCCCGGCACCACCTTCCGGAGCGTGATCCCGTTGTTCACCATGCTCACGGGTTCGAGGCAGAACCAATCGCGGTCGGCCTCGTTGAAGATCACACTGTGGCCGAGCGCGGCGTGGGCTTCCATCCGCGCCCGAACACCCGAGACCGGCCACGCGACCTCCGCGTGCGTGAACCCCTTGAACACGTCGTCCAGCGGTTCATCGATCGTGCACCCGGCCGCGAGTCGCGCGCACAGCTCGTCTTCCACCGCGGGCCCGGTCGCCATGATCCGTTCGCACGGGTAACGTCCCGCGACGGGCATAGTGACCACGGCGTTCTCCGCTGCGCTGCCGAGGCGCTTCATCCAGAACGGGTGGAGCCCCATGCCCGCTGGCATCGCGGACCCACCCAGGTTCGTCAAGCTCATCCCGATGGTGAGCGAGTCGGGCGAGAGCTCGTAGCGGACCGCGCACGAGAACGGCCAAGGCCAGTTGCGTTCGCGGGTGTCGACGACGACTTCAAACCGCGCAGAGACCGGGGTTCGATCGGTCAGCCGCCATTCGCGGTGGTGCACGTCGCCGTGGATCGCGGTCCCGTCGTGCCAGTTCGGCTTGAGCTGCAGCAGGCGGCCGTCGAAGTCCACGAGCGCGTTGTCGATGCGATTGCACCACGGCGAGAGCGTGTAGCACGCGAGCTCGTTGAAGGTCGCCGGGTTCTCCGGTGCCCGCCGCCAGGCATCGCACCATCCGCCCGATGTCCGGACTTCGAGCGAAGAGACACCCGCCCCCAGCCCCGGCAGGAGTTGGAGGCGCAGACGATCACTCAAAAGCTCTATGGGCGTGTTCAAGCCGTGATGTTACCGCGGAGCCGGAGCCTCGGGCAGCTCCTTCGTCGCCGCTTCCAAGGGCTTGTTGTCCGGTGTCTGTGCGGTTTCATTGGCCGTCGGGGTGATGGTCGTCGCAACCTCGGCCGGCGTCTCGCACGTGCCGTTGCCGCACAGTCCCAAGGGGCACCCCGTGCGGATCACGTTGTAACCACCCATCCCGCCGAGGAGCAGAACGCCCAAGGTCACCAAACCAGACGAAAAACCACGGCATCCGGTGCACTTCATAGCAATCTCCCAAGGGTGTCCACGGGCAACGCCCGCGGTGATCGTACACACCTTCCGATGCCGGGAGGGCTTCTTCGATTCACTTGCCGACCCCGGTTCAGTCGCCGCCTTCTCGGACCGATACAGAGCCGGAGCTTCGTGGGCGCTGGTACCAATCGAACGGAGAGCGCGATGAGTGTCGGCGAGAACACGCAACCGACTGGAGCGACCGGGAGCACGGGCCCAAAGCCCGACCGCCCTTCGCACGCCGCCATCGATGCGCTCGCCGAACTCGAGTCCGGCATCCTCGTCAAGATCCGCGAGGCCATGGCGCAGCAGCAGGACTTCGAGAAGTCCCTCGAGCAGCGCGTACTCTCCGTCTCCGAGCGAGAGACCGAAGTCACCGAGCTGAAGCAGCGACTCACGGACCTGGCACAGAGTGTCGCCGCCCAGCGCACCGAGCTCGACGCCCAGCGTGCATCATTCGAAACCGAACGCGCAGCATGCGACAGCGACAGGAACGCGATCGACGCCGCTCGGCTCGCCCTCCAGGCCCGTGAGCACGAACTCGAGGCCCTCACCGCCTCGTCCGACGAAAGGACCGTCGAAGCCCGCGCGAGGCTCGATGAACTCGCCCACGCACTCGACGCGCGCGAACGGGAACTCGACGCGAACACTTCCCGGCTCGCCGAAAGAGAATCCGAAGCCCTCGCCAACGCCCGCACCCAGCTTCAAGCCGCGCAGGCTTCCCACGCCGAGGCCCTCTCCGAACGCGACGCGCTCGCCGCGAAACTCGCAGAGACCGAGCACTCGCTCCGCTCCGAGCGTGAACGCCTCGCGGAATCGCTCCGTTCTATCGAAACCGCCCGCGCCCAGGCCGCCCAGGCGCAGGCTCAGGCGTCCACCGCGGGCTCCCACGCCGACCGCGACCGCGAGTCCTCCACGCGACGCTTCGCCGACCTGATGACCGTCATCGAGGAGTACGAGGCCTGGATCGCCTGCGAACGACGCGAGACCGTCGCGCTCATGCGCCAGCTCGCAGACTCCCAGTCCGAAGCCGCGCAAGCCGGCGAAGTCATCGATGCGCTCAAGGCCCGCCTCAAGACCGTCCTCGCGGAAGCCGCGGCACGCCCGCAGGCACCCGCCGCCAGCTCCCGCGCCGCCTCGTGGGTCGAACACCGCCGCAAGCGACTCCAGAAACTCCGCGGCGCGATCAGCCTCCGCACCGCCCGGCTCCAGAAGGGCGAAGCCGCCCTTACCAAGCGATTCGAGGCCTGCGAGCAACTCCTCTCCCAGCGGGCGGCACTCGCCACCACCCACCAGAAGCTCCGAGCCATCGAGCATCGCCAGCTCGCCCACCGCGCCTCCAGCCGCGCGGCAACCGTCGGCATCTGCAGCGTGATTACCGTCGCCGTTCTCGCCGTGCTCTCGTGGGTTGGCGCCCGCGAGTTCGCGCCCGCGAAGTTCGAAGCCGAAGCCGTGCTCACCGCGGATGCCAAGGGACGCCCCCTCGGCGAAGGCGAACTCGCCGAGTGGCAGCGATACCACGAGAGCCTCCTGCTCGATCCGCTCTACCACGAGGCCGCTGCAGACCGCTTCAAGCGCCAGGGCGGCGAGACTCTTGTCACCCCGGCCCAGGTCGCCGAACTCGTCCGTACCTCCATGTCCACCGAGTCGCTCGAAGACGGCGAGCTGCGCGTCCGCCTCCGCGGTCAGGGTGCCGACCAGACCGAACGCGTCCTCGACACGCTCACCGCCGCGCTCGCCAGCCACGCCAATGCCTCGGCCTCGCGCCGGATCGACGGGGGAGTCACGAAGGTAACGCAGCCCGCAACCGCCGGCGACTTCCCGATCGACCAGACCCGCAACGTCTGGACCCTGATCGGGTTCGGTGCCTCCACGGTCGCCGCATTTGCGTTCATGGGACTCATCTACCTGCGGCTCTCACGCGCCAAGACCCAGTTCGAAAAAGACGCCACCATTGCCGCCACTCTCGACGATCCCCGATGGGTCGATCCTCGCGCAACGACAGACTGATCCGCACGGGGCTCCTATCCTCGCCGCTGATGTCCGACCACACCAAGAAGAAGCCACTGGACGTTGCTCTGGGCCGCATCGGTGTCACCCCCACCGAGTTCCCTCCGCTCCCCGACGACGTGATCACCAATCCCGAGAGCGGACGCCTTGACGCCCGCGCGTGGTTCCCGCATCCCGACCGACCCTTCGAGATCGAAATCGGCACAGGCAAAGGCCATTTTATCGTCCACCAGGCACGCGATACGCCGAACGTGAACTACCTCGGCATCGAATGGGAAGGCGAGATCTACGCCTATTGCGCCGACCGCTGCCGCCGCCATCTCCTCGAAAACGTCCGAATGCTCCACGCCAACGCCGCCGACTTCATCCGCTGGCGCGTGCCCTCCTCCACCGTCCGCGTCGTGCACCTCTACTACTCGGACCCTTGGCCCAAGACCAAACACCACAAGAACCGCGTCATCCAGGACCGCTTCCTGCTCGAAGTCTGGCGCGTCCTCGTCCCCCACGGTGAACTCCGCGTCGTCACCGACCACGACGAACTCTGGCAGTGGGACCTCGAACACTTCGCCCGCGTTTGCGCAGCCCCCCCTCGCTTCGAGATGCACCCCTTCACCCCACCCACCTGGGTCGGCGAAGGCGAAGTCGTCGGTACGAACTACGAACGCAAGATGTGCGACGGAAAACCCCCCCACGCCGCCGTGCTCCGCAAGCTCGGGGGATGACCACCGCACCTCCCCGGCCCCGGTCCCGCCGCGCCGCCTGAGCCTCTACGCTTCCACGCGTGACCGACCTCCCCCTCGAACTCGCCCCCCCCGATCCAGGTCACTTCCTCGTGACCGAGACCTTCGCCTCCGTCCAGGGCGAGGGCAAGCTCGCCGGGGTGCCCACGTTCTTCATCCGCCTCGCCGGGTGCAACCTCCGGTGTACGTGGTGCGACACCCCCTACTCGAGCTGGACCCCCGAGTTCACCCGGCAGACCCTCGATGACCTCCTCCGGCTCGCCCGCGACTCCGGGCTGCGCCACGCCGTGGTCACCGGGGGTGAGCCCTGCATCACTCCCGGCCTCCCGGCGCTCTGTGCTGCCCTCAAGGCCGTGGATATGCACGTTACTATCGAAACCGCCGGCACCGTCGCCGTCCAGGTCGAGGCCGACCTGATGAGCATCAGCCCCAAGCTCGCCAACTCCACGCCCGTACGGGATGCAAGGGATCCCACGGGTCAGTGGGCCGCGAGGCACGAGCAGCGCCGCCTCCGCCCGGACGCTATCGCGTCCCTCGTCCAGCAGTCGCCCGACTACCAGCTCAAGTTCGTCGTCGCCTCACCTGCCGACCTTCCTGAGATCGAGGGGTTGCTCGCCGATTTGGGGGATCGATTCGAGATCGAGCCGTCCTCTGTACTGCTGATGCCGGAGGGGGTCGCCACGCCCAGTCCCGAGACTAGGCAGTGGGTAGCACTGGCGTGCGTGGAGCGGGGGTGGCGGTACTGTCCGCGGCTGCACATCGAGATCTACGGCAACCGCCGGGGAACGTAACCCCGTCCGCCCCATGCGCCTACGCTTGCCGCGCGATGTCCATGGTGTACCGTGTTTGCAAAGTGTTCGAGGTCGAGTCGGGCCACATGCTGATGAAGCACCCCGGCCGTTGCCGCTTTCCCCACGGGCACTCCCGGCGGGTGGAGGTGGTGCTGTCCGCCCCCAAACTCGACCAGAACGACATGGTCTGCGACTTCAAGGCGTTGAAACTCGCGGTGGCTTCGTGCATCGAAGAGTTTGACCATGCACTCGCGGTCAATAGCCTCGACCCCATACGCGATCGGCTCGGGCCGTTGGCCGAGCGGGTGGTGGTGTTTGAGGGCGAGGACCCGACGACGGAAGTCATGGCCCGGTTCATCTACGAGTACGTCCAACGGCAGGTTGATGCCGGGAAGGTCTTTGCCGACCCGGAGGGTGGTACCTACCGCCTGCCCGCGGGTCTGTGCGTCGAGCGTGTTCGCGTTGGCGAGACGTCCTCGACCTGGGCCGAATACGGCCGGGCCTGAAACCCGAACGACCCGAGGGCCACAAACGTAGCAGCATCGCGCCGCGAGCCTTTCGCGTTCCGCGGCGCACGGAGATCTCTCATGTCGATCCGCACGTCCGCTCTCGCCCGCACCCTTCTCCTCTCCTTTGCGATCCTCGGCGCTCCGGCTCTTGCGCAGCCGTCTGACCAGGCGACCTCCGAGGACGTGGCCTTTGCCCGTCGGCTCTCGAAGGTCTTCAAGACCGTCGCGGGCTCCGCGGAGCCCGCGGTTGTGCACATCACCTCGCTGAACCGCGTCCGGTATCGGCGCGACTTCTTCGACCGCGTCGGTCAGGAGCAAATCGTTCCCAATGGCCTTGGCTCGGGCCTCATCGTCTCCGCGGACGGCTACATCCTCACCAACCACCACGTCGTGAAACAGGCCGACAAGCTCACGGTCAAGCTCGCTTCCGGCGAGGAGGTCGACGCTCGACTGATCGGCTCCGACGAGATGACCGACCTCGCTGTCATCAAGATCGACTCCAAGAACCTGCCCTACCTGTCATTCGGTGACTCTGAGGCCCTCGAAGTCGGCGAGTGGGTCGTCGCCATTGGCAGCCCGTTCGGATTCTCCAGCACGGTGACCGCTGGCATCGTCAGCGCCAAGGGCCGCTCCATCTCGCCGCAGGAAGGCGCTCCCGCCTATCAGGACTTCATCCAGACCGACGCCGCCATCAACCCCGGCAACTCCGGCGGCCCGCTTCTCAACCTCGAGGGCGAGGTCATCGGCGTGAACTCCGCGATCGCTACGCGCACCGGCGGTTATGAGGGAATCGGTTTCGCCATCCCCGCCTCCATCGCCCGCCCGGTGAGGGAGAGCATCATCGCCCACAAGCGCGTTCTGCGCGGCTGGCTGGGCGTGGGCATGAAGGACGCTACCGCTCGCGAACTCGCGGGCAAGTATCCCGCGGGCGTTCTCGTCACCGAAGTCGCGGAGGAGAGCCCCGCCGCGGTCGCGGGCCTCGCTGAGGGCGACGTCATCGTCGGCTTTCAGGGCAAAGCCTTCAACGAGCAGCGGCTCCGCACGGCGATCTCGCTTCAGCCCCCGGGCTCCGAGGCGACGGTTGACGTGCTTCGCGACGGCACCGCTCGCGCGGTAAAGGTCACGCTCGGCGACCTCGGCAAGGCGATGGGCAACGAGTACGTCGGCGCACTCGGCGCCACCGTCCGCCCGCTCGATGCCCGCACGTCACGTGCGTACGCGCGCGATCTCGGCGTCGACCGCATGCAGCCGCTGACGCTCGTCGAGCTGGATCCCGCGGGCGTGGCGGCCGAGTCAGGCCTGCGCGCGGGGGACATCATCGTCGGCGTGGACGGTGAGGCCGTGGTGGAGTCCGCAGAGTTCGTGCGCGAAATGGGCTCGGTCGAAAGCGGCAAGCGCGTCCGGCTGAACGTCATCCGCCAGGGGCGGATGCGGAACGTCGAAATCGGAGGGTGATCAGGCCTTGAGCTTCGAGGCCGTCGTCACCACGAGCTTCGCGATCGAGTCGACCATCTCCTGCTGCTTGGCGTCCTTCAGCTTCAGGCCGTCGAACGCCTCGTGGCCCTTGCCCAGTGCGAACTGCTGCGGCAGGACGAGGCAGTTGATGTTGCTTAGGATCTGACGGATGTGCACCAGTCCGCGAAGGCCACCGAGCGCGCCGGGGCTGGTCGCGAACAAGCCAACGACCTTGTTCGTAAAGCAGGAGAGCGGCGCCTGGCCGGGCTCGGGCCGGCTGGCCCAGTCGATCGCGTTCTTGAGGACCGCGCTGACCGAACCGTTGTACTCCGGCGAGGAGATGATGAACGCGTCGTGCGCACGCATCGCTTCCTTCAGCGCCTTCGCGCCGGCCGGAAGCCCGCCCTTGGCCTCGACGTCCTCGTCGAACATCGGCATCGCCAAGTCCCGGAGATCGATGAAGGTCGTTTCCGCCCCCGCTGCCCCCGCCGCGGCGAGCGCCGCCTTGGTCAGCACCTTGTTGTACGATCCCTCGCGAGTGCTTCCCGCGAACCCGAGTACCCGGACCTTGCTCATGATCGCTTTCCTTCCAAGTGGTTCACTATGACCGCCAACAGTAGCCCCTCCCGCACCATTCTCCGCACACTTGCCCGTTCCCGCGTCGTTCGCTTTGTCGCCCTCCTCTTTCTCCTGGCCACCGTGTTCCGATTCACCAACTGGCTCGAATCCCGGGTCTTCTACTTTCCGACGCCGGCCCCCGCGGCGGAGATGCGAGCACCCAAAGGTGCCGAGGATGTCTTCTTTCCTGGGCCGGACGGCACGACGCTGCACGGCTGGTTCTTTCCCGCGGTGACGAAGGACCCGGGGCCGCACCCGGCCGTTCTGCACTGCCATGGGAACGCCGGGAACATCGACGGCCACGCGGAGTACTCGATGTTCCTCGCGACGAAAGGTTACGGCGTTTTCGTCTTTGATTACAGGGGCTACGGAGCCTCCGAACCGGGCCCGCACCACCGGCACGCGCTCATGACGGACACGCGGGCCGCGCTCGATGCGATGGCGAAGAGGTCCGACGTTGATCCGGAGCGGATCGGCGTTCTTGGGGTGTCAATCGGGTGTGTCTTTGCCGCGCACCTCGCGGCGACCGACTCGCGCGTGAAGGCGTGCGTGCTTGCCGCGCCGTTCGCGTCGTGGCCGTCGATCGCGGGCACGCACGCGCCGGTGCTGGGGCCGGTGCTGGTTCGTGGCGGGCTTGATCCCGTGGACAGTGTCCGAGGGATGCAGGGCAAGCCGCTGCTGGTGGTCCACGGTGATGCGGACGAGATCATCCCTGTGTCGCACGGCGAACGGGTCGTGACGGCTGCAACCAGCGCGGGCGTTCGCGCCACCTTCCTGCCTCGCCCCGGTGTTTATCACAACGACGTGCTGATCGGCGATACGGTCGCGCAGTCGGCGGTCGATGAGTTCCTCCGGGCGGCGTTTATGGGTCGATGAGCCGGAAGACCGCGTACCCGTGCGCTGGCAAGTCGACCCCGAGGGGGCCGTGCCGGATGCCGCCCTGCTCGTCGAACCGGAGACGTGGGCGCGCCCGATGCAAGCCCGGGACTACATCCAGTGATCGCCCGCCGCGGAGCGGCGAGGATGCGCAAGACACCACGAGGCCTTCGACCGGGGCCGCGCCGAAGTTGATCACCACAAGCACCCACTCGTCCGCAGTGTGACGGATGAAGGCCTGCACGGCGGGGAACTCCGTATCGAGCATCACCGTGCCGCCTCGCCGCAGCGCTTCGTGGCGTGCGCGGAGCGAGATCAACTCGCGGTAGGTCGAGAGAAGCGACCCTGGTGCCGCGGTCTGACGCTCCACGCTGCGATTCGGCGCGTCCTTGTTCAGCGCCTGCCACGGCGTGCCGGCGGTGAAGCCCCCGTTCGCGCCGCTGTTCCACTGCATCGGCGTGCGGATCAGCTCGTCCGGCTTGTCGCCGCTCATCCCGATCTCTTCGCCGTAATAGACAAACGGCACACCTTCGCCGAGGAGCATCATCGCCGCGGCGGCGCGTGCCTTGCCCTCGTCGCCCTTGAGCTGTGTCATCACGCGGGGCTGGTCGTGGTTGGTGAGGAAACGTCCGTACTGCCCGCGGGGATAGAGCCGCAGCACTTCAGAATGAACTTCCCGAAGCTTGGCGGTGTCTCCGGTCTTTGCTGCGTTCACCATGGCGTCGGCGAGCCCGAACTCGAAGCACAGGTCGAGCTCATCGCCGATGTACTTCGCGACATCACGGGATGGCGACCAGACTTCACCGATGGTCATGGCCTGCGGCGCGATGCTCCGGAGTCGAGAGCTCATCCGCGCGAGCCACGCGTGCGTCTCCGAGGTGTTCTCTTGGACACGTCCGGTCTCGATCAGGTGGCGGATGGCGTCCAGGCGGAACCCATCGACGCGCACGTCGCGCACCCAGAAGTCCATCATCGAGAGGACCTTCGCGGTCAGCATCTCCGAGCGAAAGTTCAGATCCGGCATTCCGTGGTAGAACAACCCGAAGTATGTGCCGCTCGGCGAGGGGTGCCAGACCTTCTGGTCCCACGGCCCCTTCCAGCCCGGATCGGTCGGTGCCCAGACGTACCAGTCTCGCTTGGGTGACTTCGGATCCATCGCCTCGACAAACCACGGGTGCTTGTCGGAGGTGTGATTGATCACGAGATCGATGATCACCGCGATCCCGCGCCGGTGGCACTCGTCGCGGAACCGCTCGAAGTCGGCCATCGTGCCGTACTCGGGGTTGATGCCCCGGTAGTCCGTGATGTCGTACCCGTGGTAGCTCGGCGACGGATGGATCGGCATCAGCCAGATGCCCGTGATGCCCAGGTCCGTCGTGGTGTTTGGGTCACCGTCGTTCAGATAGTCGAGCTTCTCGATCATCCCCTGGATGTCGCCGATGCCGTCGCCCGCGAGGGGGCCGGTCGTGCTGTCGGCGAAGGATCGCACGAAGATCTCGTAGAACACCCGATCGTCCCACCACTGCTCGCGGGTCGTTGTCTCCTGGGCGTGGGCCGAGGTACAGACTGCCGCGGCGAGCATCAACGCACGGAGAGGTGAGGCGTTCATCGGGCGGCTCCTTCAAGGGACGGCTGAAAGAGCGTAGTCAGCCGCCGCTGGGATTCGCCGGTGGTTCCGGCGGGGATTCATCGGATGAATTGGCACCGCTCAAGAACTCTCGCTTCTCGTGCTGAACACCGCATTCCGGGCAACGGTCCGTCTTGCCCGCACCCGAAAGGTCGTACCCGCACCGGGGGCAAATGTCGAGCATGCGAGCCCGCCAAGCATCCCGTGCCCTGCGCAGTTGGGCGATGTCTTTGCGGAAGAACAAGGCGGGGCCCCCGAGACCCACGATGAACAGAGTGGCGAGCAAGATGTCCGCGGCTTGCTTGTATCCGAACCACCAACCATGCCTCCAGAAGACGTATATCACCGAGCCGATACAGATGGCAGCCACCTGGAACATCACGACCCTGCCGAGTCGGTCCTCGATCGCATGGATCTCCGCGACAGACAGTGAGGATCGCTCGTCAATCATCTGGGGAATCGTACCCCACGACTGCGCCAGCGTTTGTCGCGAACGGCCTCCGGTGGTCGATGGCGGAACTGCGCGTGATTCCCCTACCATGGCGACATGACCGAACCCCTCTCCGACGACCGCGTCAATCTTCTCCGGGCCCTTGCCGTTCAGTACCCCTCTCCGGAGGCGGCAATCTCCGAAGCCGCGGCACTGCGGGCCAAGCTCACGCTGCCCCGAGGCCTGGTGCATGTCATCTCCGATGTCCACGGCGAGGACATGAAACTCCGGCACGTCATCAACAACGCGTCCGGTGCGCTCCGTCAACTCGTCGACCAGTACGTCGGTGATCGGCTCTCACCCGAGGACAAGCACCAGTTCCTCGCGGTGCTGTACTACCCGCGCGAGGCCATCAACAAGTTCTCGCACCGCATCGTCGCCAGCGGCAACCGCCTCGAGTGGGTGTACCGCACGCTCTGCCTGCAGTTTGAGATCGTCCGCCACCTCCGCGCCTGGCACCGGCGTGACGCGTTCGAGCGTCTACTCCCGGGCTGGTACCGCGAGCTGTTTGTCGAGCTCGGCAGCGGCCAGCGCCCCGAGTACATCAAGGAGATGATCGCCGGTCTCGCCATCCACGACAGAGACTGGGGCGCCGTCCGCGCGGGCGCTCGCCTCATCCGCAACCTTTCCTGCGAGGAGCTCCTCGTGATCGGTGACCTGGGCGACCGCGGCCCGCGCATGGACCGCGTCATCGAGACGCTCATGCGGCAGCCCAAGTGCAACATCCTCTGGGGCAACCACGACATGCTGTGGTTCGGCTCGCAGATCGGCCACGAGCCGTGCATGCTCACCTGCCTGCGGTTCAGCCTCCGCTACCGCAAGCTCTCCCAGCTCGAAGAGGGCTACGGCGTGATGATGGCGCCCATCGAGCGACTGGTGCGTCAGGTCTACGCCGACGATCCCGCCGAACGCTTCATCCCCAAGGGTGAAGGTTTCCGCGATACCCTCACCGTCGCGCGCATGCAGAAGGCCGTCGCGATCATGCAGTTCAAGGCCGAGGGCCGGATGCTCGAGCGGCACCCCGAGTGGAACCTCTCCCATCGCCGGCTGCTCCACCGTATCAACGCCGCCGACGGCACCGTCGAGATCGACGGCGCCCGCTACCCGTTGCTCGACCGCAACCTCCCGACCATCAACCCCGCGGACCCATACGCCTACTCCCCCGAAGAGCAGGCCTGCATCGACCGTCTGAAGGAGAGCTTCACCCGCTCCATGAAGCTCCGCGAGCACATGCAGTGGCTGGTCACGCACGGCCGTATGTGGACCAAGCGCGACGAGGTGCTCCTCTTCCACGCCTGCGTGCCCGTCGAAACGGACGGAACTCCTCAGATTCTCCGCGTGGACGGACGCGACCTCGCGGGTCGCGAACTCATGGACGCACTCGGCTCCGTCGTGCGTCGCGCGATGCGTAAGCGATGGTTCAACCTTGACGACGATGCCGACTGGCTCTGGTACCTCTGGGGCGGCCCGCGTAGCCCGCTGTTCGGCAAGGACAGACTCGCGACCTTCGAGACCTACTTCATCGCCGACAAGGCCACGCACAAAGAGCACAAGAACGCGTACTTTGACCTCATGCACGACGCCGCGTTCATCCGGCGCGTCGGCACGCTCTTTGGCTGCGGCGATGATGTCCTCGTCGTGAACGGCCACGTTCCCGTCAAGATCGAGAAGGGCGAGCAGCCCGTGAAGGCCGGCGGCAACGCCATCACCATCGACGGCGCATTCTCCGAGGCCTACGGCGATCGGGGCTACACACTCGTCCTCGAACCCGACCGCATCGATCTCGCGGAGCACGCCCCCTTCCAGGGCGTCGAAGCGGCCATCTCCGACGGGGCCGACATCGTGCCCAAGATCACCCCCGTTCGTCAGTACCCGGGCCTGCGCCTGGTTCGCGACACCGACGAGGGCCGCCGCATCGCACGCCGCATTGGTGACCTCGACACACTCGTCCGCGCGTACCAAGAAGGGCTCGTGCAGCCCAAGTGATCGGTTCATCCGACGACCATTGAAAAACCCCCGCGCTCGCGGGGGTTTTCGTTTGTGCGAGTCAGCCGATGATCACGGGCACACGGGGCACGGCGGCCCCTGGTACAGCAACTGGAAGAAGTTCAGGTACGAGCTCGCATCCGTCACGTCCACGCTGCCGTCGCAGTCCATGTCCGTCAATGCAACTCCCGCCGCGAAGTCCGTCAGGTACCCGCACCGATCGGCGCACCCGAGCGAGCCGTCGCGGTTCCAGTCGAGGTACATCCTTCCGTACACGTCCAGATCTCCGCCGGTGAACACGCCGTCCCCGTTGTAGTCTGTCCGCGCGTCCGAGGCGTTGAACGCCGCGACAAACGCGCCGATGTCCGCGCAGTCGATCGCGCCGCTCAGATCGAAGTCCGCGCCGGTGGGGCATGTCGGCCCGCCGTACACACTCCCGAAGAGCAGGAGGAACGCGTTCGCGTCCGCGGCATCTGTGGCACCATCACAGTCCAGATCCGTCGCGCGCACGCCCGCGCGGAGTTCCGCGAGGTACAGCCGCGGATCGCCGCAGTCCGCCGCGCCGTTCCCGTTCCAGTCCCACGGCGTTGCGGCACCGAATGCCGACGCGAAGGCCACCGCGTCGGTCACGTCGATCGCGCAGTCGCCGTTCGCGTCTGCCGCGAGTTGTCCCGCCTGGAACGCTTCGTGGAAACCGATCCGGTCGCACTCGGTCACATGCCCGTCGGCGTTGAAGTCAGCGCCGACCATGGGCCCCGGACCCCCGGCGGCCTCGTACATGGTGACAAACGCCAGCACATCGGCCGCGTCGGTCTGTCCGTCGTCGTTCGCATCGGCGCAGGGATATCCGGCGACAAAGTCCGCCTGGAACTCGCAGAGGTCTTCGCGCGTCACGCGACCATCACCGTTGTGGTCCGGCGGCGGCGGGCAGCATCGCCCGGAGTCCCACGCGCGGAAGAAGCGGATGACGTCGTCCCCATCCACACCGCCCGAGCGGTTGACATCCGCGCACGGCAGGTTCGCGTCCCAGTCCGCGAAGAACGCGATGACGTCGTCACCGTCCGCTCCGTTCACGCCGTTGTAGTCGCCCACGCACCCCCGCGGGCATGGCGTGCACCCGATCACGTGCTCGCACCCAAGCGTTTGCACGCGCCCTGATGCCGAACTCGCCGCGGCCACGTTGGTTTCAAGCGTAAAGCTCTCGATCGTCCACGCGTCCAAGGGAGGGAGATCTTCGCAACCGAGCAACTCGATACCGCCGAGTACGCCCGGCGCGCCGCTGAGCGCCACGGTGGCCGTGAGGTTCGGCGCGATCGCCGCGCGCAGCACGTACCCCGACCGATTCGTGCCGTCGTGGATCACCTCGATGAACCCGGTCCCCGGGCCCGACTGCGTTACGACCGTCGAGCCGATCTGAAGCCTCGCCGTGTGCACCGCGGGGTAACACCCGGTGGTCGTCGAATCGCAGATGCTCGCCGTCGAGGGGTCGAAGCACATCGACAACTGCCACGTGTCCCCGACTTGTACCGCGCTCCATGGCCCCGGCAACGCCGCGCCCTGCACGACGTTGATCCGCCCGGTAAAGGTCACCTGGCTGTCCATGGCCCACGCGGGCGCCGCGGCAACCGCCGCGAAGACCGCGAGAGCCCCGAACAATCTCCCCGACATCGAAATCCTGTGTTCCATTCCAAGCTCCTTTCGATGCAAAGCCCCCGTTCGAGGGTTAACGCCACTACTCCACGCGGGAACAACACCGGGCACCTGCCACGCTTTCCCGATTTCCCCGGCGAATCCCCGCGGCCCCGGCGGGTCTTACCATTCGGGGACCCGGACACGCGCATGAAAAACCCCGCAGCCCATCCCGCACCCCGCGCCTTCCCCGCCGTGCTCGCCGACATCGCGAGCGAGCGGGGCGATCGCGTCGACGTCCTCGGAGGCGGCTGGATCCTGCGCTTCACACGCAACAGTGCCCACCGACACGCCTGGGGTTTCAACCTCGAGCTCAACTCCTCTCCGGCGCACCTGCTCGCCTCCGACAAGGGCGGCACGGCCCAGCTTCTCGCGCTCGCGGGCGTTCCCCATGTGCAGCACGAGGTCTTCCTCCACCCTCGCATGGGGCCCTACGCCGCGCGCGATGGGTTCTGGCGTCCCGCGATGGAGCGGTACGAGCAGTGGGGGGGCGACGTCGTCGTGAAGGACAACAACGGCACGGGTGGCGTCGGCGTTTACCGCGCCATCACTCCCCGTGCGCTCGAGGCGGCCTTCCTCCGCCTGTTCCAGCGCGTCCACGCGGTGTGCATGTCACCCTTCGTCGAGATCGCGAGCGAGGTGCGGTTCATCCTGCTCGACGGCGTGTGCCAACTCGCCTTCGAGAAGGTCCGGCCCGTCGTCACCGGCGACGGCACCCGACCGCTCCACGACCTCGCCGCTGCGGCGGATCTGCACTTTGATCCCGAAGTCGCCGCCGACGCGGAGGAGATTCTTCCTGCGGGGGCGACGCGGCTGCTGTCGTGGCGTCACAACCTGGGGCAGGGTGCGCGTGCCCGCGAGGTTGACGCCGACGGTCATCCGGCGCTCGCGATGGCGAAGTCTGCCAGCGCAGCGATCAACCTGCGTTTCGGCAGCGTGGACATCGTGAGTACCTCGCGTGGGCACCAAGTGCTGGAGATCAACGCCGGTGTGATGATGGAGTCGGTCGCACGCCAGTTGGTCGATGGTCCGGCGCGTGCGAGAGCGATCTACGCGCGGGCCTACGACGCGATGTGGAGTGAGCCTCGGGCTCAGTGACCCCCGCCCGTCGGCGCTTCCTCGCCGGCGCCCTCTTCCCCCGCGCCTTCGCCCTCGGCGGCCGAAGCACTGGAGTCCTTCGAGTTCGGATCGGCACCGATCACGTCGTTGGTCTCCACAACCTCGACGCGCCGGTTGCTCCGATCGGTTTCCCGGTCGAAGGTGCGCGGGACCAGTCGGTCGCTGTCGCCGCACGCCACGATCCGGATGTTCTCCCACTTCACGCCGCCCTCGACGAGCGCGAACGCGACCGCCATCGAGCGCTCGTGGGAGAGGTGCATCGCCTTCTTCACGTTCCGCATGGACTCAAACGGCGACACATGCCCGCGGACC